>CAXTRQ010000011.1:52952-63890 GCA_964246705.1 uncultured Pyrinomonadaceae bacterium | reverse complement strand
CATGTTGTCGCGCAGGTAGTCGAAGCCGAACTCGTTGTTCGTGCCGTAGGTGATGTCGGCGGCGTAAGCGTCTTTGCGCTCCCAGTCGTCGAGGTCGTTGACGATAGCGCCGACGGTGAGGCCGAGAAAACCGTAGATGCGCCCCATCCAGTCGGCGTCGCGCGTGGCGAGATAGTCGTTGACGGTGACGACGTGGACACCGCGCCCGGTCAGCGCGTTCAAGGTCGCGGGCAGTGTCGCGACGAGCGTCTTGCCTTCGCCGGTACGCATCTCGGCGATGCGTCCCTGATGCAGGGCGATGCCGCCGATAAGCTGCACGTCGAAGTGACGCATGCCTGTGGCGCGCACCGAAGCCTCGCGCGTGAGGGCGAAGACTTCCGGCAATATCTCGTCGAGAGCTTCCTGCGTCAGGCGCTTGAGGTCGTCCTTGTCGCGCGCATCGGCGCTGGCCTGCGCGACATGCTCCCTGAGTTCGCTGATGCGCGTGCGCATCTGTTCGTCCGAAAGAATTTTTACGGACGCTTCGAGTTCGTTGATTTGTGCGACCTGCGGCGCGAGGCTCTTGATATATCGCTGGTTGCTGCTGCCGAAAACTTTGGTCAAAAATTTGTCAATCATTGCTTTACTCTAACCCTTATCCGAAACGGAACACCGAGCAGTTTCAGGCCATGCCCGAAGCCGCTGACTTAACACATCTTGCGCCTCTTCAAGCGCAACGTGTGATTGTACGGGAGCGATAGATGAGAGGCAAGCGTGCCCCAAGTTGGGGCGACGCCCCCTTCGTGCGTGCGTGCTTAATTGGGTGTGATTTGTCTGAAAAGCAGGTTGCCTGCGGCCTCGCGCGACATCTCCAGCCTGAACGCCAGTTGCTTGCCGCTCGATGAGACCGTCATGTTGTTGAAGACGGCTCCTTCGGGCTTATCGCGTTTAGCCGAGCGCGCGAAGCCGAGTAACAGGTTCAAGCTGCTCGCCGTCTGAGAGGCACGCGCGTCCGATTCGATTTCAGTGGAAATATTAAACGCCAACTTCACGGCGTCCAGCCTGAAGGCCATCCGCAAATGGCGCACGCCTTCGAGGAACGAGAGTGCGCGGCTCTCGCTCAGAGCTTGGATGAACTGCTCGCCCAGCGATTTTAAGACGGCATCGCCGGACGCGCCTTTTATCGAGACGTTCTCGAACGTGCCGTCGTCCCTGCGGTCGGCCTCGATATTGAGGGCGAACGTGCCGCTCATGTCGAGCGTGCCATCGCCTTTCGATTGTCTAACTTTTGAGAGCAGTTCACGCAGAGGGCGCGCGTTGATTTCGATGGGACGGTCGGTTTTTTCTCCGGCCTGATCCTGCGTCTGTGCGGATTGAAGCTGAAAGTTGGCGAGCGCAGAGGCCGGGAGGATGCTCAATGCGACCGCGCCGAGAATCGCGTAGCGCAGCAACGAATTGGCGCAGACGGCGGCTCGCCGACCGTGTCGTGCGGCGGCGCGGGCGCGAAAGATTTTTGAGAAAAAGTTATCCGACATCGCTTAAGCTATCCGAACCTTACGAAAGAAACGGGCGGTGGAGGGCAGCTTGTCCGCGCGTGGCATCACTTACTTGGCGTCCTTTTTAGCCCCCGGAACTTGCTTGGCGAGCAGCGTGCTCGCAGTATCACGCGGCATCTCGAACTTAATAATTAAGTCCGCGCCACTAGAAGTCACGTTCGTTCTATTCCAGACCTCGCCTTCATCTTTGCCGCTCGTCTTCCAACGCTGAACGCCGATGCCGAGACCGTAGACCTTCGCCATCGCGTGCGCTTTTTCTTCCGACTCGACCGACGTTTTGGCGATTACCGAAAGCCTACTCTGATCCAGCGCCAGCGTCATCTTCAGGCGGCGCGAGCCTTCGAGAAAAGCGAGCGCGTGCGAGGCGCTGAGAGCCTTCACCACGTCCTCGGCGATCTGCTTTAACGCCGGGTCGGAGGCAGAGCCTCCGGTCATCTCCATGTTGACGAGCGTGCCGTCATCTTCGCGGTCGGCTTCGAGCGTGATGTTAATCGTGCCGTTCAGTTTCAAGTTACCCTTCGCATACTCTTGGTTCCACTTGGCGAGAATGTCCTTGAAGGGTTGCGAGTTGATCTTCGGCGGCAATTTGGTTTTGCTTTGCTCGGCTATTTTATCGAGCGCCGCGCGTTTGTCTTTCTCTTCCTGCGCCTTGTGCTCTTCTTCCGTCAGAGGCGGCGATTGATTGTCGTTACGGTTATTCGATGCGACTTCCGACGAAGCAGCAGGGGTCGGCGTCGGCGTCGGTTTGGGCTTCAAGGGCGTCGGTCGCGGCGTCGGCTGGACGCGCGCCGCTTCCTGTAAAACTTGGGCGTCGGGCGCGATGGGCGCTCCCGACGCGTTAGTCTCGAAGTAGCCGGGCGGATAGTAAAGTTTCTGGTCTGCGATATTGATAATCGTCGCGCGCTCGCGTATCTCGCCGAGCGTGTAAGCTTCGCTGACGTAATCAGCGTCCGAGATCATGCCGAAGAGATGCAGCGCAGCCTGCACGGTCGGCATCGTGGCGACCGCCAAGACCAGTAGGCCATGCAGCACCAGAGAGCCTGCCAGCGTGCGCGCGAGGCGAGGCCAACGTGGCGTGCGGTTAATCTCGTAGTTATCGAAAAGCTCTGCCATTGTTTAACTGAACCGGCCTGCGGATTCGCCTGAAAAGCTGCCTTCAGTCCTCGCTACGTCCGCCCAAGTTTAGACGCACACGGCGCGCGTATCGTTGCGAACCGACACATAAAAGTTAACACCTGACAGGCCGTTTCCACAAAGGCATTAGGGTAAAATGCGGCGTATGGCTCCTTCAAGCAGAGGCGGCGGCGGTCGTGGCCGTGGCTCGAACACGAGGCGTGGGCGCGGCAGGGGCGCTCGAAATGAGAGTGACGACGCGAGGGGTGGCAGCAGCGAAAGCACACGGGAAGCGTCGGGCGCGCACGGCGGCGCGGCGCGCGGCAATCGCAAAGTTTATGGCGGGGCGGCGGCTGACAATGCTGCTGTCGCGCATGTCGCAGGTCGCGCGGCGCGCACACGCCCTCTGCGTCAATTGCTCGAAGGCATCGGCACGCCTGCGGCTTCCGAATTCAAACCCGACTCCTTTCAACTTGAAGCCCTGACGGCGCTCGAACACGAAGACGTGCTGGTGACTGCGCCGACGGGCAGCGGCAAGACTTGGATCGCGCGCGAAGAGATTCGCCGCCTGCTTGCACAAGGCAAGCGCGCGTGGTACACCAGTCCGCTGAAGGCTCTCACCAACTCGAAGTTTCAGGAATTCTCCGCCGAGTTCGGCGCACACCGCGTCGGCATCCTCACGGGCGACCGCAAAGAGAGATCGGATGCGCCGCTCATCGTCGGTACGACGGAAGTTTATCGCAACCAACTTTTCGACGCGCTCAGGAGCGGGCGCAAAGTTGAAGCCGATCTGGTCGTCTTCGACGAGGCGCACTATCTGGCCGACGAAGAACGCGGGCACGTCTGGGAAGAGGCGATTATCCTGACGCCGCCGCGCGTGCGCTTGCTGCTGCTTTCGGCGACGGTCGGGCGTGCGGAGGAGTTCGCCGGATGGATTGAAGAAGTGCGCGGGACGCGTGTGCGCGTCGTCGCGCGACCGGGTGCGCGTCCCGTGCCCCTGCGTGCCGCGTTTCTCTACCCGGACGGACAACTCGCGCCGCTCCTCGACGAGCACGGAAGATTCTCAGGCGAGATTGCACGCTACGTTCAGACGGCGCGCAACCCGCGCGGGCACGACGCGCACAACCGCAGCCGCTACGGCGGCGACCGCTCGCACACGCGACCGCACTTGCCCGACATGCCGCCTTCGATTCTGCTCACCGCGCTCGCCTCCTACGATTTGCTTCCGGCCATCGTCTTTCTGCCGACGCGCCGGCGTTGCGATGAAGCGGCGGCAGAGAGCGCCTTTGCGCCGCGCGGCAGCAGCAGCAATGACCATTCGAGGCGCGAGGCCAGACGCACCCTGCTCATGGAGTTGGTCGAGCAGCACCCGGAGATACGCAAGCATCGGCACTGGGATATCACTGTGCGCGGCGGCGTCGCGTCGCATCATGCCGGTCATCTTCCGGCATGGAAACTGGTAATTGAAAAACTGATGAGCGTCGGGCTGCTCGACGCCATCTTTGCGACGGCGACCGTCGCGGCGGGCGTGGATTTCCCGGCGCGCACAGTCGCTCTGGCGAACATAGACGTTCGCAGGGGACAAGGCTGGCGGACTCTCACCGTTTCAGAGTTTCAGCAGATGACGGGGCGCGCCGGAAGACGCGGGCGCGACCGCGTCGGCTTCATCGTCGCCGCGCCCGGACAGCATCAAGACCCGCAAAAGATGGCTGCGCTTTTGAAGGCCGAGCCGGAAGCTTTAGAGAGCCAGTTTCGCGCCACCTACACGACGCTGCTCAACTTGCTCGACGCCTACGGCACGTTCGCGCAGGTGCGCGACATCGCCTCGCGTAGTTTTGCGCGCCGCGACGATGTTGAACTCATCGCGCGCATGGAGCGTGAGCGCGCGGGAGCCGAGCAACGCATGGGTGAGAAACTTTTGGCAGCGGGTTGCGATCTGCCACCGGAGATTGCGCGCGGGCTGGAACGGCTGGCGAGCGCGCGTTCGCGTCTTTTGGAAGGTGCGCCGCACACGCGCGCCGAAGTTCTGTCGCGCTGGCTCGATCAGGAGGTCGTGCCGGGTCGCGTGGTGAGCGTCGGGCGCAGCGGTCGGCGTCTCGTCTTCGTCACGGAGCGGCGCGGCGCATCGCTCGTCGGCGTGCGTGAAGACGGGCGGCGCGCTTCGCTCGCGCTCGAACGCGTCGGCAGAGTTTACGCGGAAACTTACACGCTGACCGAAGCGGGACGCGACGAGGCTTTGGATAAAGTCCGCGCGGGCAGCACAACACTGCTGCCTGAGCCGCGCCTGCGCGATGCGCGTGCGCCCTCTAATGATGCGGTTGAGTTGATTAGCGAGTTGATTGAACAATTATCGGGGCGTTCAGGCGATGAGAGCGAGCGCAAGCGTTGCGAGGAGGCTCTGTGGTCGGTCGTCGCGGAAGCCGAGACGCTGGAACGTATGGAGCGGCGCATCGAGGCCGTGCGCGGCGAGGTTTGGCGTCCGTTCGAGCAGCGTGCGCGGGTGCTGCATCATTTCGGTTATCTGGATTTCTTCGCCGAGCGCGTTACGGAGCGTGGTCGCTGGCTCGCAGACCTCAGACTTGACCGCCCGCTTCTCGTCGGTGAAGCGATTGAGCGCGGACTCTTCGCCTCGCTCGACGCGGCGCGCGTCGTCGGATTGATGGCGGCGATGGTGGCAGATGCCGAGAGAGACTACGGCGAGTTGCCTCTGGACGATACGCTCGTCGGGGCGCTCGGACAGTTCGACCGCATCGCTTACGAAGTGGGAAACGCCGAATGGCAGCAGGATATCGAGCCTGCGCCGGAAATAAATTTCTCGGCAGCGGCGACCGCCGCGCGCTGGGCGCTAGGCGCAAGCTGGCAGGCGCTCGTGCGCGAGACGCGCGCCGAAGAAGGCGACCTCTTTCGTATGCTCTCGCGTACGGGCGAATCCCTGATGCAAATCAGCGGGTTGGAGGAAACGCACCCGGAAGCCGCGCGCACTGCCGCCGTCGCCGCCGAGGCAATCTTGCGCGAGCCGGTGCGTTCGGATTGAAGTATTGAGTCGCGTGTGAGAGCGTAGAGGTTAAAAGTGTAGTGAGGAATTCAAGGGAGGTTGAAGAGCGGGGCATGAAGACAGATAAGCAGGGTGTGCCGTTGGTTTATGTCGCGCTTGGCGATTCGACGGGCGCGGGCGTCGGCGCGCGGGATGGTCGCGGCTACGTCGCGCGCCTTTTTCATCGTATCGAGCGTGTACGCGAAGGCTCGCGCCTCGTCAATTTGTGCTTTAGCGGCGCGACGACCGCCGACGTGCTCCGCGCGCAACTCGGACACGTCGAACGGGAGATGCCGACGCTCGTCACACTCGGCATCGGCATCAACGATGCCCAGCGGCTAACGCCTGAACAGTACGCAGGCAACTACGAAGAGATTATCACGCGCCTTAAAGCCGCGACGGACGCGCCCATCGTCGTGACGAATATTCCGGACATCTCCTGCGCGCCCGTCATCCCCGCGCCGATGCGCGAAGAGGCGCATCAACGTATTCTTGTCTTTAACGAGCTTATCCGTGGCATCGCTGAGCGACAGAATTTACTGCTCGTTGACGTGTACGAAAAGAGCCGCGAGGTCGTCCCTTCACACCCTGAGTTCTTCTGCCCCGATGGCTTTCACCCTTCGGATGAAGGTTACGAATTCTGGGCGCATACCATGTGGCCGACCGTCAAGCAGGTCATCTTATAGCCCCCGAGGGGCTTAAAAATATATCGCACCCTCGGGGCTGAATACTCTGATGCCTTCTCAACTTGCTGTAAGTGCCTTCTGCTCGCTGCCGTGTGTTAAGATAGAATGGTTTGGGAACGCGGGGCGGCGTTTGTCCGTATGGTTTGTGCAGGAGGATACTGATTAATGGAAAACAGGGAAGATTCACGTTACCAGACGGGTAACACGGTCTGCGATGCGTTTCGCTTCATGTGCGACGCTTCTTTCGCTATTCTGCCGCGCGACGTAGCACATCGTCTCGGCGAGTTTGAAAAGAATTTCTGGGGCAGTGTGCGCTGGTTTGCCGACAAGCAGGTTGGTTGGATTGACGATTGCCTGAGCGGCGGCGACCGCCTCCGCGAACAGTGGCAGCGCCGGTACGATAGCCACCGCTCCGACACCAACACCGCGCATACGACTTACGAATCGCCGGAAAACATTTAAGAGTTTTTGACTTTAGATTTTTGATTTGCGATTTCGTTGAACTGTACGAGCCGCGCGCTGTTCAACCAAAAATCGCAAATCAAAAAGTCCCGAAGGGTATCTATGCAGGTTCTTTTAGCTGAAGAATACGGGTTCTGTTTCGGCGTCGAGCGCGCTGTCGAGATGGTCGAAGATGCGCTTTCGGAAGGCGCGACCGTGCGCACGCTGGGGCCGCTCATTCATAACACGCAGGAGATTCAGCGGCTTGAAGCCGAAGGCGTCGAGACCATTGATGCGCCTATCGCGGCGAGCCGTGACGAGACGGCGGTGATTCGCGCGCACGGTGTCACGCCGGAAGTGCAGCGCGAACTCGAAGAACGCGCGGGACGTGTGATTGACGCGACCTGCCCGTTCGTCACCAAAGTGCAACATCTCGCCGAGCGCGCCGCGAAGCAGAATCGAGATGTCGTCGTCGTCGGCAATCCAGATCACCCGGAGATGATCGGCGTCAAGGGCTACGCTCCGCTCCACGCCCATGTCGTGCGCGATGCGAGCGAAGTCGCAGGTCTTCCGCCTCTACACGCGCCCCTCGTCGTCTCGCAGACGACGCTCAAGCTCAGCACCTTCCTCGAAGCGGCAGAGGCCGTGCGCGCCAAGTCAGACGCCGAGCCGCAGATTGTTAACACTATCTGTTCGGCTACGCGCGACCGACAGGATGCAGCGCGCGCGCTCTCAGGTCAGGTGGATGTCTTCTATATCATCGGCGGCAAGCACTCTTCAAACAGCATCAAATTGCTCGCCGTCTGCAAAGAGCAATGCGAGCAGAGTTTTCTCATCGAGACGCCGGACGAGATTAATGCCGCAGACTTGCGCGGCGCGGAATGCGTCGGCGTCACCGCCGGAGCTTCGACGCCAAACTGGCTGATTGATCAGGTGGTGGCACGCCTTAACGAAATCGGCGCAACCCTCAACGCCGACAAGGAGACGGTGCTGGCGCGTTAGAGCGAATTTGCAACCAACTTTTTGCAGGCTTCCGGTGAAAATCGAAAAAGGCCGCTCGATACATTCGAGCGGCCTTTTGTTGTTTGGTCGGAGTCATTTCTTTTACATATCGTCTTGCGAGGAATCGGCGTGCTCAAGGGCGTTGACGATCCAGCGCGCTTCTTCCGAGCCGTATTCGTCCGCCTGATGTTCGAGCACGTCGCGCGCGATGTCCGCATCCACGGGGTCGCCGAGCAGCGTCACGAGCAGCGAGGTCGGCATCTGCATCAGCGCCTCGTGCGCGAGGGCACGCACCGCCGGATTCTGATGGCGTGTCAGTTCACAGATTTCCGTCACTGCCAAACGCGAGCTTAAGATGTCTGCCAACACGTCCACGCGCGTGTAATCATGCGCCTTCAGTGCACGCTCAAAAAGTTGTCCGAAGACTTCCGCCGAGCGCGCGCCGTTTTGCAGGACTCCGGCGCAGGCTTCGGTCATGTGATCCAGTTCGTGCGTCTGCTCGTCGCTGAGGACGAACTCCCCGGCTTCCGTCGCGCGCTCGTCCAGTGCCGCTAACAGCAGACTCAATTCCCACTCGGCGCGCGCATCGTAAACAAGGCCGCTACGCGAGGTCTGATTATTTGCCGGAGTTTGCGCCGAAAGCAGCGCACGCTCGACAAGGCTGCGCGTCGCCGGTCGTAGACCGTGCCAGACACTCGTGACGCGCGCGCCTAGGTCTTCAATCATCATCCTTCAAATTTCTCCACGCCCGCCGCAGCCCGCCGGGCCAAACTTCAGATGACTCACACTATACAGCAATACTGCGATACGCGACAAAAGCGGCGATAAGTGACCGGCGACTGGTGATGAGCTAGAGGCTGTTTGACAGGTAAGTATCCGGCTCCGTCAGGAGCGAAATGTTTATAGAATCCAGAGTAGGCAGCCGGGACAGAAGAACAGTTCATGAGACTACTTGCGAAAGTCCCGTCGGGACTCAGTGCGCTCAGACTTTTGCGAGAAGTTATTAACTGCCTTCTGCTTGCTGCCTACGGCTTTATGGATTGTGGTCAATGATTTCGGTGATGGTATCGAAATTTATTTTGATGATTTCGCCGTCGGGGCGCTCCATTTTAACGCTGGGTTTGGTGAGCGCCTGTGTCATCTTCATGCTGCGGACGATGCCGCGAACGCGTGCGCCGTCTTCTGTGATGATCTCGACGTTGTCCTTGCCGTAGAGTGGCTGCAAAGCAGCGAGAGCTTTTGTTACTTCCACTGTTAATATTTCCTTCCGATTGGAGTGATTTTCCTGCCCGCGAATTCAATCCCTAATGCGGACTCCGGCGACGCTCAGCACGCCACTTTTTCGAGAGCTTCCCGCGCCAGTCGAGTGTTCTCAAAATTCATACACGCGGACTGCATACTTTCTTCAAGCATGCTCCGTGCCACACTCTGCCAGTATCTTCTCTGTACTTCGGATGCCGGAATTGAGGCGACGTTTTGCTTCTCTCGCCTCCTGAAACGTTTTTGGCAGTTTATCTCCCGCCGCCACAGACCGCAACAGCCGCATCAGAAGATGATGAACGATGAACGCCGCAACGATAAACTTAAAGACAACAGATTTTGCTTTTCAGTTCATCGTTTCATCGTTCATCGTTTTTCCCCGTCGCGTAATCGCGCAGGCGGGACTCCATTTCGCGGCGCACGTCTTCGCGGTCTTCTTCCGCCTCGTCGGGTTCAAAAAGTTCAAAGAGGGCGTAAGGCGCATCGCCGACGAGTCGCAACTCCCACGCGTCGCGCCCGCCCTGCGAGGGGCGCGTAAACCACATGGCGTCAACTTCCGACTCCTGCACAGCGATGTTCTCAAATAGCGGCGTCGCGCCCGCCGCACCCGCCCCGGCGGCGCGCAACTCTTCAAGCGTCTCCGTGCTCATCAGGACGCGCGCCGGTTGCCAGCCGTGTCGGCGATAATGCCCGACAACCTCCTGAAATTTTTGCACGCGGTTCATCTCTCGCCCCTTGCCTCCTAAGCGGTCGTCTGCTGCAAAGATATGTCCAGCATACACGAACCGTCAGCGCGGGTAATAACATGAACGATGTGGACGGGCAGCGTGATGGCCGTCGTCCGGCGGCGGCTTCCGCGACGACGGACGGCGGGATTGTTTGACCATGCGGCTCTTTAGTCTCTATCATGCCGGTGAGCGATGCACCGAGAAGACCTACCCGATTCATCAAACTCTGAAGAGCAAAGAGACAGCGCCGCGCGCCGGGAAGAGTGCGCGGCGAGGGGTGCGCGCCGTGTTCGCTTCGAGGCGGCGCTTGAGCAGGCATTGAAGCAGCGCGGCTTGCAGTTTCAACGCGTCTACCCGCCGGGCGATTCCGTCATGCGACGGCTGCTCGGAGAATACGGCGCGATGTTTATCGCGGCAGAAAGCGTGCGCGTGCCGCCTGTCTGCGTCTTTGAGAGCGAGGAAGAGGTCTCGGCTTTCCAGCGCGAGGCGACGCACGAAGCCGTGACCTTCGGCGATGCGCGCATCGAGTTGCAACCGGCGGCGCTCGCTGCGCTTGTGGAAGCGCGCGCCGAAGCGCACGTCGAAGATTTGGAGATTAATCCGCGCGGGGGCACGGAGGCGGCGCGACGCAGCTTTGAAGATTCGCTGCGCCTCTGGCGCTCGCGCGTTCTTCCGGCGCTCGATTATTGGTGTGGGCAGGGGCGGCTCTCCGCCGAGCAGTCGGAAGATTTATGTGCGCTGCCTTTGCGCGAGCAGGTGGCGGCGGTGCTCAGGATGGAAGCGGGCGGAATCTTTTTCAGCAAGGATTTTTCCAAGAGCATTCTCTATTCGGTCGCCGCGCCGGGTGCGTCGCAGCATCTCTCGATGCTGGCCTTCGATGTTGTGGAATTTCGTGATCCGCTCGTGCGCCGGCTGCTCGCGCGTCACGGCTGGTTTCAGACCGTGCTCAGCGACCTGCCCCATTTCACCTTCCTCGGCCTCGCCGAAATTGAACTGCCTGCGCGCGGACTCAAGAGAGTCGAGGCCGATGGCCAGACTTTTTGGATACCTGACATGTAAGAAACGATGAAGGCCGCAACCAATAACCGCCGACCGAAAGACAAAAACCTTTCGGTTTTAGGGGTAAGGTAGGGCGCGGC
>CAXTRQ010000011.1:44549-52942 GCA_964246705.1 uncultured Pyrinomonadaceae bacterium | reverse complement strand
GTATACCTCAAATTTAAGAAACGATGACGGCCGCAACGATCAACGCCAACGGCAAACACAAAAGCATTGCTGTTGCCGGTTCAGCGTTGCGGCCTTCATCGTTTCTTCAATCCTTCTTTACTTTTTTCTTCGTTTGTGAGAAAGACTTGTCTCCATTCGATTGGCTCGACTCCATTCGTTTGATTGAAGAGTGAACCGGCCTGAATTAAATCAAGCGTTGTAATTGAAAACAGCAAATCCCCCCTCAAAGGGCGACCGAGGCCAGCGCGCCGGTCGAGACTGAATTTCAAAGGAGAAAACTATGATTTCATGCTCGGTATGCGGAGCCGATAACGTTGACGGCACACGGTTCTGCGTCAAGTGTGGCGCAGCGCTCCCGACGGCTCCCGCCCCCGGCTCATGGCAAGCGCCAAGCGGCAATCTCTACGACACTCCCAACACGGGCAGCCAGAGCGGCAGCATCAATAACCCCAGCGGCGGCCTCGGCTCCGGAGGTTACGCCCCGCCCGCACCCGCCGCCTATGGCTATCCGCAGGGAATACCCGGCCCTGGCGGACAGAATTATGCGCTATGGGCTGACCGCGTGTTGGCGGCGTTAATTGACGGCGCGTTAATCATGGCCGGAGTGATTTTGCTCTACTTCGTGATTGCCGTCATCGGAGGCATCGGCAGCGCCGCGCTCGGGGCGATCTCTCAGGATGCGGGAGGCATCTTTGGATTTGGAGCCTGCTGTACTTTCTTTATTCTACCGCCGCTCGCCACGCTCCTTGTCAATCTCTATAACAAGGTTTACCTGATCAGTTCGCGTGGCTATTCAATCGGTCAAGGAATTATGAATTTGAAAGTTCTGATGGCAGATGGCAGCCCCGTCTCGCTAAACACCTCAATTCTCAGGGCGCTGGTGCAACTAGGTCTCGGCGTTGTTCCGTTCCTCGGCTGGATTTTAATACCGCTCGACCTGCTCTTCCCGCTCTGGGACCCGCAACACCAGACACTTCACGACAAAGCGGTCGGAACCGTTGTCGTGAAGAGAAGCTAAGCGCGGGCGATGAGTATGAAAGTTGGCATGAGAGATGTTGACGGACGCGGAATGGCGACCGCCGTTGCCGGAGCGATGTCGCTCGGATTACTCTTTGTAGTCCGGGCTATCGCCTCGGCGACGACCGATTCGGTGACGTTCGCCGGACACGAACTGCACTGGGGCTGTACCTTCAAGGAGGCGTTCGGCATTCCCTGCCCGACCTGTGGCATGACGCGTAGTTTCCTGCTCGCGCTGCACGGTCACATTGGCGAGGCGCTGGGGATGAATCCGGCCGGCCCCTTGCTCGTCCTCGGCGCGTTGCTCCTGAGCGCGGCGATGTTTTATCTGACGTTCTACCAGCGCGGGCACACAGAGGCCGCTTTTGGCATTGCCCAGCGAAGGATCGTCATTGGCGTCTCCATCTACAGCGGATTGATGACCGCCGTTTTGCTGGCGCACTGGGTAAGCGTCATCACGTAGCGCGCCCCGTGCTTGGTTACATTGGCGCGGGAGTGGTCGGACTGTTGATTGCAGCGGTGGCGAATAAAAGTTTCCACCACTCCATCCGATTCATCATTCGCTCTTGCGCCTGCGCGCAAAAGTGCTAAACTGCGAAATGTCCGGCGCAGCAGTTCAGACGCCGGATTTGGCTTCTCCCTGTATCACGTAACAATTTACTATTAACTTTCCTTCGCGCCGCTCAACTAGCCAGCGTTTCGACTTCCTCGTCACTTCCGCTCAAAGTGATCGGACGCGCGACTTTCGCGAGCGACCCTTGAAGACGAACACCAGAGGGTCAAGATGGACATCCCCCAGATTATCGCCGGACGCTTCCGCATTGAATGTGAGATCGGCAAAGGTGGCATGGGCACGGTTTACCGTGCCTCTCACCTAGGGCTTGAGCGCCCCGTCGCCATCAAAGTTTTAAAACAAGAAGTGGCATCCGACCCAGAGGTTGCCGAACGCTTTATGCGCGAGGCGCGCACGATGGCACGCCTGCGCCACCCGCGCGCCGCGATGATTTTCGACGCCGGGAGGCTCACCGATGGGCGACCCTTCATCGTCATGGAGCACGTCGAAGGCGAAACGCTCGCCGAGACGCTCGCGCGCGAAGAAACGCTCGCGCCGATGCGCGCCGTCCGCATCGCCGCAGAGATTTGCGACGTGCTCGACGCAGCGCATGCGCTCGGCATCGTCCACCGCGATTTGAAACCATCGAACATCATGCTCACGGAGCGCGGCGTGTGCGTCCTCGATTTCGGTATCGCGAAGGTGCTGGCGTCCGCCACGGACGCGACGAAGACGCACCCGACGACAGAATCCGGCTTGATTATCGGCACGCCTCGATACATGTCGCCCGAACAATGCATGGGACAAAAAGTCGGCCCGGCCAGCGACCTCTACAGCGTCGGTGTGCTCGTCTACGAGATGCTCGCCGGACACCCGCCGTTCATGGACGCGCTCTCGTCCGCCGTGCTCGTCAAACAGGCGACCGCCACGCCGCCGCCGCTTCTCTCGCAGTGTCCCGAAGCGCCTCGACCGCTCGCGTTCGTCGTCCACACGCTGCTCGCCAAGAATCCGTCGAGCCGTCCGTCGCAAGCGTCCGAGGTACGCATGCTGCTGGAAAAAAGTCTCGCCGCGCCCGCCCGCGCCGAACGCGAAGTTGATCCTTTCGCTTCGACCATCGGAGTCCTCGACGCAGGCCGCTACGCCTTTATCCGCATCGCCACGCTTTGCGCGATTATCGCCATGCTCGGCACGGTGCTGCTGGCATGGGCTAACAGCAATAAGAGCGGCGCGCAGGCGAGAGCCGCGTCAGGCGATGGAGTCCCTGCCGCCGCCGAAGATTCGGCGGCGCGCAATACTCCCGCGTCTAATGCGCCGTCGTCCACGCCGACGGCGAAGCAGAGGCAATCCTCTTCCTCACCCGAATCGGCGCAGCACATCGCCGCCTCTGCCATCTCGCGCGGCACGATTACCGATGCACGCTTTGTGCGGACGAGAGACGGGCAGGCCGTCGCCGCCATCTACGACGACCCGCCCGACAGCACGACTTATCTACTGATATTGGAGAAGCGCGCCGGACAATATCGTGTAACTTCACGCACGCCACTCGACGTGCAGGGTTTTAGAAGCAGCGCGAAATGGACGCAGGAGATTACAGACCTCGACGGCGACAGCTACGACGAAGTGCTCTGCACGGGGACGAACACCGAAGGGCGCATCCAGAATCGCCGCTACGTCGTCTACGCGCCGCGCGCGCACCAGAGCTACAGTCTTGCCGTCGCGCACGAAAAACGACCGGCCACCTCGATTCGCGCCAAGTGGTCTGCCAACAGCCTGACGGAAAACGCACAGGCTTTCCGCGCCGCGCTCAAACAGCGCGCCTTCACGCGGACTCTTTAGAAATCATCAACCGCCCGCCGCCGGAGAGTTAGAAACCCCGCTTCTTCGCGCCTTGGCGTGAAACTATTTCTCACGCCAAGACGCCAAGGCGCGAAGAAATTGAAACCTGCCTGACACCTGATGGAAACTGCTCTCAATGAAGCCCGTCGCGGAACCGTGGCCGGTTGTGGACGAAGCAACCCGCCGTGTTATCATCGCCTCAAAGTCTAGTGAATCCAACTCGGGACGGTCTCCAAGAGCGCTGCAATGAATTTGTCTGGCTGCCGCCGAAACCGCACGGGCAGCGATTCCCGAAAGACAGGAAAATAGATTTAAGAAGTTATGAAGGAAACTCTGTTGAAACGTTATCTCTTTATCTTCTCGCTCGTCCTCTCGCTCATCGCCGCGCCTGCTTTCGCGCCGCAAGCGATGCCCGCGCGTCCGCAGAGGTCGCAGACCAGAGCGCCGCGCACCGCGCAGGTTAAAGGCTCAAACACTGCGCCCGCTCCGGTACAACGCGGTGCGGTGGCCGTTGCTGCTGCGCCCGCGCCTCAGCAGTCGCAGTTCGTGACGCAGACGCTCGAAAACGGTCTTGAGATGATCGTCCTCGAAGACCATTCCGTGCCGCTCGTGACGGTCGAGATGGCCGTCAAGAACGGTTCGTACACGGAGCCGCCAGAGTTGAACGGGCTGTCGCATCTCTACGAACACATGTTTTTCAAAGCAAACCGTGCGGCGCGCGACAAGGAAGATTACTTGCGGACGATTGACCAACTCGGCATCGTCTATAACGGCTCGACCGCCGAAGAACTCGTCAACTATTACTTCACGACGACCAGCCCGAACTTTCCCGTCGCAATGCGTTTCATGCGCGACGCCGCACGCTATCCGCTCTTTGACGAGCGGCAGTTCGAGCAGGAGCGCGAAGTCGTGATCGGAGAATTGGACAGGCAGGAGTCGAACCCGTTCTTTTATCTCAACCGCGAGATGAACGACCGTCTGTTCTACAAATATCCGAGTCGTAAGAATCCGGGCGGCAATAAGCAAACCGTGCGCGGGGCGACGACCGATATGATGCGGCTCATACAGGGACGCTATTACGTGCCGAACAATTCGGCGATTATCGTCACGGGCGACGTGAAGTCGGAAGAGGTCTTCGCTCTCGTCAAGAGTCTCTTTGACGATTGGCCGCGCACGGAAGACCCTTTCAAAAAGTTCCCGCCCGTCGAACACCCGCCGCTCGCCAAAAGCGAGGGCGCGATTATCAAACAGCGCGTGCAGAATGTCGTCATCGAAATCGGCTGGCATGGCCCATCCATCGGCGTCGACAATCCCGGCACTTACGCGGCGGACGTGTTCTCGTTCATCCTCCGCCAACCGAACTCGCGCTTCCAGCGTGCGCTCGTCGATACGGGACTCGTGACGGGCGTCGGCATCGGCTATCTGACGCAGCGCAACGTCGGCCCGATTACCATCGTCGCGCAGACGACGCCCGACAAGGCGCGTGCGGCGACGCGCGCCATCTACAACGAAGTTGCACATTTCAACGACAAGGATTATTTCACGGACGAACAGCTTGAGAGCGCGAAAGGCTTGCTCGAAGCCGACGATCTTTTCTCGCGCGAGAAAGGGAGCGAGTATTCGCACACGCTCTCGTTCTGGTGGGCTTCGACCGGGCTGGACTATTTCCGTGGCTATCTAGGCAATTTGCGCCGCACCTCTCGCGCCGACATCAACGCCTACGTAACGCGCTACATACAGGGCAAGCCGCACGTCGGACTCGCACTGATTTCCGAGGAAGCGGCGAAAGAATCGCAACTGACGCCGGAAGATTTAATCGGGGCGGTGAGCGGCAGATGACCGCACGGCAATCCTGCTCATCGGAAAAAGCGGCGCACAAAACAGGGCACGTCCGTACAGTGTGGCTGACGAAAGAACATAGGAATAAAGGATAAAGTGTTGAAGAAATCTGAGATGAATTTACAGCGAGCGCAAATCCTGCAACGTGTATCGGCGCTCTGCCTCGCGTTGCTGGTGTTAGCGTCGGGCGTACCGGGGGCATCCGCGCAAACCACAGGGACGACCGAAGTCGTGAAGCCGCCGCAGGCGGCAACTTCTGCGAAGCCGTCCACTCCGACGCCCGCCGAGGCGGCGGCGCAGGCGGCGGCGCAACAGGCCGCGCTCGTCACCGAGTTTGAGGTCAACGGGCTGAAGGTTCTGGTCAAGCGGCGCGCGGGCAGCCAGACGGTCGTCGCCGGACTCTTCCTGCGCGGCGGCTCGCGCAACGTCACGGCGGAGAACGCGGGCGTCGAAGCCTTGATGCTCGATCTCGCCAGCGAAGCGACCGTCAATTTTCCGCGTGAGCGGATGCGCACGGAACTCTCACGCATGGGCACAGGCATCAACTCCGGCATCAACTACGACTACTCCGGTCTGACGCTCGGCACGACGCGCGTCAACTTTGACCGCTCGTGGGATATTTTTACGGATGTCGCGTTGCACCCGCTGTTCGCCGCAGACGATTTCGAGCGCGTCCGTAATCGCATGGTCATTCAGAAGAGAGACGACACGGACTTGCCCGACTCTTACCTGCAACTGCTGCAATCGCGGGTCGCCTACGCAGGCCATCCATATCTCAACGATCCGAGCGGGACGGCGGAAATCATCAGTCACCTCACGCTCGCCGACGTGAAGAACTATCACCAACAAATGATGCAGACCTCGCGGCTGCTGCTCGTCATCGTCGGCGATCTGGACGCCCAAAGTTTAAGGCAACGTATCGCCGCTTCGTTCGGCAAACTTCCGCGCGGAGACTACAAGCCGCAAGCACCGCCGCCGCTCTCCTTCAATGCTTCGACCGTCGAGGTGACGGCGCGCGAGTTGCCGACTAACTACGTGCAAGGCGTCTTTGCCGCGCCGTCTCTGACCGCCACAGATATCTACCCGATGCGTATTGCTTCGTCCATCCTGCGCATGAGGGTCTTTGAAGAGGTGCGCGTCAGGCGCAATCTCTCCTACGCGCCCGACGCATTCCTAAGCAGTCAGGGCGCGAACGTCGGCGGCCTCTACGTGACCGCCGTTGATGCTAATCAGGCGGTGCGCGTCATGCTCGGCGAGATTCAACGATTGCAGCAAGAGCCGATTGAACAGGAAGACATTGAGGCTCACGTCCAGCAATACCTGACGCGCTATTATCTCAGTCAGGAGACGAACGCCGCGCAGGCCGGTGAACTGGCGCAGTACGAACTAATCGGCGGTGGCTGGCGCAACTCGCTTGACTTCATCGAACGCCTCCGCTCAGTCACGCCCGCCGACGTGCAGCGCGTCGCCAAGACCTACATGCGCAACATCCGCTTCGTCGTCATCGGCGACCCGAAGAGCGTCGACAAGAGCATCTTCACAGGACAAGCGGTAGGGGAATAAAAGAAGCAGAAGTGAAAGTGGAAGAGGGTAAAAGGGAGAAAGCCGCGATGGCCTTGCTTTCCCTTTTACCCTCTTCCCTTTTTCCTTCTTTAAGCTTAAGTTTTTATCTTTCCACTTCGTTCATCAGCTTGTTGTAAAGCTCTGCGTCGAGGTTTTTGAGGGTGCGTGCCTGAGCGGTCGCGGCGGCGCGGTTGCCGAGTTCGATATAGGCCATGCCGAGATTGTAGTAGCCTTCGGGCATGTCGGGTCTGAGGCGCACGGCCTGCTGGTAGGCTTCGGCGGCCTTATAGAAATTGTTGGCGTAATAGTAGGCGTCGCCGAGTTTGTTGTAAGCCTCGACGGAGTTGGGGCGCAGGCGCAGAGCTTCCTGAAACGCCTTGATGGCATCGGTGTTCTTGCCCTGCTTGACCTTGCAATAGCCGACCTGAATCCACGCGTCGGCGCGGTTCGGATTCTTGTCCACCGCGTTCTGAAAATAGCCGAGCGCACTGTCGTAGTTGCCGAGCCAGAGCGAGTTGAGGCCGTTTTTGTACCACCACTCGGAGAGAGCTTCCGACTGCTGAACCATGCCGCTATGCGCCTTCGCCGTGAGTTCGCTGAAGCTGAGCAGCTTGACGTTGAGTTTCAGATCGGTGATGCGCGCCGCGCCCAACGCGAGATTGATGTTCTGCCCGTTCGTCACTTTAATCGTCACGACGCCGACGACCTGCCCCCGCATGTTGAAGACGGGGCTGCCCGAATTTCCGTGCGAGATGGGCGCAGTAATCTGAATAATCTTGCCGAGGTTCGGAACCTCGCGCACCGCCGAGACGATGCCATCAGCGACAGAGCCTTCCAGCCTGAGAGGATTGCCGATCACGAAAATCTTCTCGCCCTCTTCCGGCAGCGACCCGGCAATTTCCAGCGCGCGCGGGCGTTCGGCGGCGTTGATGTTCAAGACGGCGAGATCGCCTTCCTCGTCGACGGCGGCCAGTGCTTCAACCTGATACGTCCTGCATTTGCCTTCAAAGGTTCGCACCTCGACGTGATCCGCGCCCTCGATGACATGCAGGTTAGTGATGACTTGGCCGGGGTGGATAAAGAAACCGCTGCCTGTAATCAGCGCCTCGTTTTTCTCGTTGTAGGTGACGACGGAGACGACCGAGGGCTTGACGCGGCGAATGAGTTCGGGGAGCGTTTCTTCGGCTGACGCGGTTCGGGCGAAAGCGGCGAGCAGAAGAAGCGCGAGCAATTGGGGGAGCTGGCGTTTCAACATCTCAGATTATCTCTTTGGATAGAGGCAGTACTGCCTGTGAACCGAAATTAGGAGGGAATCGTTTCGGGGCCGACACCCTGCGGCTTCGAGCGTGCGGGACGGCTCTGGGATGCCGCCAACAGCAGGTTTGAATTTATGCCTTCGTGAAGTTTAAGTCAATCACTATCTGACAAATTTTCGTGAAACTGTATGGAGGGCGCTCCGACCGGAATGGCCGGGGTCGAAATCAACAAAGAAGCGGGGGGGGGGGGGGGGGGGGGGGGGGGGGGGGGGGGGGGGGTCGGTTGTTTGGGTGGGTGGTTTGGGGTT
>CAXTRQ010000011.1:7680-44539 GCA_964246705.1 uncultured Pyrinomonadaceae bacterium | reverse complement strand
AGCTTAGCTTGAGCGGCGCTTCTTTGGCTCATGATTTGTTTGCCGTGCAAGTTAGAGGTGTCACATGCAGGACACGCCAACTGCGGCGGCTTTACTTATCAATAACGATTGTTGCACCCAGCGGGCCGTGCGGTGACGGCACATCGTCCGCATCTTCAAGCGTAACGAAGAGGCCGAAATCTTTCAGCGCCGTCTCCGTCTGGATTTGCGCTTCGTTGCGATTGCGCGTGTTGATGACCTGACCGAGACGCGTGTAAGTGTTGTCCGACGAGACAGCCCAGAGCACAATCCGCTTATCCGCAGGGACTCTCGTCAGGCTGTGGAAGCGCATCTTGATTTGCGTCGGGCCATCCAGACGCGGTTCGAGGAAGATGTTGGCGCGTGCGCCTGCGAGGTCGCCTGAGAAGTTGACTCGCATGTGGGTATCCGTGCCGCGACGGAAGTTCGGGATGCCAAGCATCGGAACATTATACGCGGAAGTCGTGCCGGGCGTGGTTGCCGCCGCGACGCGTTCGCCGACCGGCGCGCCATCTTGCGGCCCGCTCTGTGCGACCGGAATGACGGCGAAGCCCTCTGGCACGGCGCTACGGAAAGCAACCGCCGTGTCCGACCCGATACTCGTCAGATTTCCGTCCGGCGAGAGCACGAGCATGAAGCGATTGAGCGGCGTCGTGAAACTCTGCGTCGCCGCGCCGTTATTAACGGCGACGGGGCCGAGCAGACTGACTTTGCCCATCGGGTCAACAGCATAGAGATTGAAATTGTTGGCTGTGCCGGTCAGACCTGAGAGGTCTAAATTGATCATCGTGTGATCGTTCATGCGCATGATTTTGGCGCGTCCCTTCGCGCCCGTCATGTCCGCCTGCGGCGATAAATCAACGTACACCTCTTTGTTGACCGGATATTCAACGACCGTCCAAGTGCCATCCGCATTCTGCGTGGTTTGTGTGGTCTGTGTGGTGACGGTGGTTTTGGTTTGTGTGGATTGGTCAGTCTGTGTGTCTTGCGCTAAAGCTGCGCCGGACATCGAAACGGCGAGCGCAAGACCGCCCGCAATACTAAGCAAATGTTTGCTCATTCTACTTATCCCTCCTCAGTATGTTTGAGCTACCCGATTTTCCCTGTGTGTGAATTAAACTCTGCTTTAAGGCAGAACACACGATAAGTAGCAACCATCATGCCGCGAAGGTTAAAGCGAAGACATAGACGAACTTAGGAAAATGGTGAGGCGACGAGGCGTCAATAAAGCGGAGCGTAACAATACACAGATGTACCGCAACCTGCCGCGCGGCGGCGTTTAATCACCCGGAAAGCCCAAGGCAGAATGATTTTAGGCTCTCGGCGGTGGGAGTTTCCGAAGGCTAACAGTCCATTGAAAGATGCTCTAAGGCGCGCCCGGTTCTTCTACTTTCTTTTTAATCTTTGCCATCAACTCTTGCACGCCGCCCGGCGCGCCGAAACGCTCAGGCTCTACATCGCCAGCCCGCCGTCGGCCTGTATGACCTGCCCTGTAATATAGCGCGCCGCATCCGAGAGCAGGAAGCAAGCGATCTGCGCGACCTCTTCTGCCTGCGCGAAACGTTTCATCGGAATCTGTTCGAGCACCTTCGCCTGATAGCTTTCGTCGAGCGCGTCCGCCATATCGGTCGAGACCATTCCGAGCGCCAGCGCGTTGACCGAGACGTTGCGGCTCGCCACCTCTTTCGCCAGCGATTTAGTTAAACCGATCATCCCGGCCTTCGATGCGGAGTAGTTCGATTGACCTGCTATCCCGACCACTCCGCTGATCGAAGAGATGTTCAGAATCGAGCCGCCGCCTTCATTTCTCATCAACACGCGAACAGCGGCGCGCGAGAAATTCCAAGCGCCTTTGAGATTCGTGTCAATGACCGCGTCCCAGTCCGCTTCCTTCATCCGCAGAATCAGATTGTCGCGCACGATACCGGCGTTGTTAACAAGAACATCAATGCGCCCGAAATCCTCCTTGACCTGCTTGACCATCTCAGCCGCCGCGTCCGTCTGCGCCACGTCGCATTGCGCGGCGAAAGCCTTGACGCCGCAGGCTTCGATTTCGGCCTTCAGCGTCTCGGCGGCATCGGCGCTCTGTGCGTAGTTGAAAGCGACCGACGCGCCCCGTCGCGCCAACTCAAGCGCGATGGCGCGACCGATGCCGCGTGTCGCACCCGTGACGATGGCCGTCCGGCCTGAAAATGATTTCACCTCATCACTCAAAACTTTTCATCCTCCCACAAGCTATTCGCCTTAGACGAATAGCCGGATACTTAAAAACCTCGATCACTCGATTTATTGTACACCCGTTAGCTTTCAGGCAGGGTCGCACCCAATGTCAGTGGCGACGCGCGACCGCCTACCAGACAGATGATGAGGCGACCCGTGTCAGGAATAAGAATTGACCGCGCCCGACTGTGTTTGTCGGAGAGCCATTTTTAATGTAATCATTAACGGGCAGTCAACCGAAGAAATTCAAATGGCAAAGCGCGCCGCCGGGACATGCTCCGGCACGGGTTCTGTTGGCCTTGAGTTATGTGATTAAGGGATAACAGCTATTAAATAACAGGGGAGGAATATGAAGTTAATCATTCTTGGGGCAGGTTACGCCACGCGTCTCTACCCGCTCACGTTGAACCAGCCGAAGCCGCTGTTGCCGGTAGCAGGCAAACCGATGATCGAGCATGTGCTGGATAATCTCGCGCCGATTAGAGAAATTGAACACGTCTATGTTGTCACCAATGCCAAGTTCGCCGGACACTTTCAGAGTTGGGCGGATAGTTACAAGGGACATCGAAGCAGCCTCGATTTCACGATCATCAACGATCATTCGACCGACGATTCAAACAAACTCGGAGCCATCGGCGACTTGAATTTGGTGCTGACAGAAGCGCAGATCGAAGATGACATTATTGTGGTGGCCGGAGACAATCTTTTTAGCCATAGCCTCGCCGCGTTTGGCGAGTTCTGCCGCGAGAAGAACGCGCCGGTCTTAGCCGTCTATGATGTCAGCAATCTCGAAGAGATCAAAAAGTACAACGCCATCGAAGTGGACGAGGAAGGGCGCATCACGTTCTTCGAGGAGAAGCCGCAGCAACCCAAGAGCACGCTCACAGGCATTGCGCTCTACTCCTACCCGAAGGCCGCGCTGCCGCTCATTCGCCAATATCTTGCGGAAGGAAACAACCCGGATCAGCCCGGACGCCTCGTCCAGTGGATGTACCGGCGCACACCCTTCTATACGTGGAAAGTTCCCGGCATCTGGTACGATGTCGGTTCGAAAGAGACGCTGGAAGAGGCGAACCGAATCTTTTCGCAGCCCGACATTTCTGCCAGCGCGCCGTCGGCATAAGACTTAAACACACATCACAGATAAAGGCTCAACGGTAAATGCTCGATCTGAACTTCGTTCGTGAAAACCTCGAACGCGTGCGCGCCGCGCTCGAAGCGCGCAACTTTCCCACGACTGCTCTCGACGACTTCGCGCAGATGGATGCGGAGCGCCGCCGCGTTATCTCCGAATCCGACAAGCTCAACGCCGAGCGCAACACGATGAGCCGCGAAATCGGTGCGTTGATGAAAGAGGGCAAGCGCGAGGAAGCGGATGCCCGTCGCAAAGCTGTCGGCGCACTCAAAGAGCATATCGCCGAACTCGACCGCTCGCGCGACGAGGCGGAAGCGCGCATGGCGGAACTGCTCTCGACCGTACCGAACGTCGCGCACGCGTCCGTGCCCGTCGGCTCGGATGAGTCGGACAACTTGGAAGTCCGGCGTTGGGGCACGCCGCCCCGCTTCGATTTCGAGCCGCAGGATCACGTTGATTTAGGGACGAGGCTCGGCATCCTCGACCTCGAACGCGCCTCGAAGATTGCCACCTCGCGTTTCGCCATCCTGTCGGGTGCGGGCGCGCGACTCGAACGAGCGTTGATTAATTTCATGCTCGACATCCACACGAGCGAGCACGGCTACACGGAGACGCTGCCACCTTTTATCGTCAACAAGGAATCGCTGTTCGGCACGGCGCAGCTTCCAAAATTCGAGCAAGACCTTTTCAAGCTGACCGACGAGCGCGAGCTTTATCTCATCCCGACGGCGGAAGTGCCCATCACCAACATTCATCGCGGAGAGATGCTTGACCTATCGCAACTGCCGATGAAGTTCGTCTCCTACACGCCCTGCTTTCGTTCCGAGGCCGGTTCATACGGGCGCGACACGCGCGGGATGATTCGCCAGCATCAGTTCGACAAAGTTGAGTTAGTGAAACTCGCGCTGCCGGAGAATTCCTATGAAGAGTTGGAAGCTTTAACGCGCAACGCCGAAACTATCTTGCAGCGGCTCGGCATTCATTATCGTGTCGTCACGCTCTCGACTGGCGACATCGGTTTCGGCTCCGCCAAGACTTACGACATCGAAGTCTGGCTTCCCTCGCAGAACACTTTTAGGGAAATCTCTTCGTGCTCGAATTACGAAGCGTTTCAGGCTCGGCGCGCACAGATACGTTTCCGGCGCGCGGGCGGCGCGCGGCCTGAATACGTCCATACGCTCAACGGTTCGGGTCTCGCCGTCGGGCGCACTTGGATTGCGATTCTGGAAAACTATCAACGACCCGACGGCTCGATTGTGATCCCCGAAGCTTTGCGCCCCTACATGGGCGGGATGGAGAGCATTGAGCCTCAACAGAAATAGCAGGGACTTTTGAAAATAGCCCGGCGATAAATCGCCGGGCTATTTTTATGTCGCCACTGACGGGGCGTCCTGCTGCCTTCCGTCTCACTTAATCTCTAAATCGTAAGGCAGCATCGCCATCACTTCGCCGTGCTTCATGCGGTCGAGGATGAGCGCGTAGCGGAAGGCGCGCCGCATGTCTTCGGGCATCGAATTGAGAATCGCCTGTTGCTGTTGGCGCGCTTTGGTTACGGCCTTATCTTCATCCTCGTCTCTGCCGAAAAGCGATTGGAAGAAGTTGCGCGGCGCGGGCATGATGCGGCGGCGCACGCCCTTATCGGCGGGAATGTTCGCCAGTTGTTTGGCAACTTCAACCGCGCGGTCGAGGCCGCCGAACTCGTCAACGAGTCCATTCTCTTTGCCCTGCGCGCCCGTCCAGACGTGTCCCTGCCCGATGGAGTCAATATACTCGACATCGCGCTTGCGCCCCTCCGCAACTTTCGGGATAAAGTCGTTGTAGTAGAAACGCTTCATGCCTTCCTCAAACTTCGCGCGCTCCTCCGGCGAAAACTTCTCGGTCTCGCGGAACATCCCCGCGTTCTTGCCGCGCAGCACATACTCGTTTGAGAATCCGAGCCAATCGTATAAACCTTTGAGCACCGGCTTTCCAGCGAAGACGCCGATTGAGCCGGTCAGCGTCGAAGGCTCCGCGAGAATCCGGTTCGCGCCCATCGAGATGTAGTAACCGCCGGAGGCGGCGAGGTCGCTCATCGAGACGACAACCGGCTTTTTCTGCTTAGCCGATTCAACCGCGCTCCAGATTAAGTCCGACGGGTAAGTCATCCCGCCCGGACTATCGACGCGGAGCACGATGGCCTTGATTGATTTGTCGTCGCGCGCATCTTGCAGCGCTTTGACGACCGTATCGGAGCCGACCATCTGCTCGCCGCCGAGCGCACCGTCATCGGAATGGCCTGTGCCGATTGCGCCCGACGCGTAGATAACGGCGATCTGCTCGCCCTTGTTTAGTCCGAGCGATTCCGGCGTGACGCGCCGATATTCGGCGGTCGAAATCTTATGCAGTTTGTCCGACGCTGTATAGCCGAGCCGCTTTTTAAGTTCGCGCTCGACATCTTCGCGGTAGAGCGCGCCGTCAATCAATCCTGCGGTCTGAGCATCGCCTGCCCTGATGGGCGCGCTGTCAATCAACGTGCGAACGTCTTGCACAGACTTGTGTCGGTCTTTGGCGACAGTCTCGACATAGCGATTAAAGATGTCGTCAAGGATGGAGTTCAAAACTTCGCGGTGCGCCTCTGACATCTCCTTGCGCGTGTACTGGTCGGGCGCGTTCTTGTATTTGCCGATCTGATAGAAGTCAGGATAGACGCCGAGCTTGTCGAGCGAGCCGCGAAAGAACATCGCTTCGGCGGCCAGCCCGTTGATGTAGAGATCGCCGATGGGCGGCATGTAAATTTTGTCGCACGCCGTAGCGATGTAGAACTCTTTATCCGTGCCGAATTCCATGTAAGCATAGACGGGCTTGCCCGACGCGCGAAAGTCTGCCAGCCCCTCTCGAATCTCGTCGGCCTTCGCCCAGCCCGCGCCGAGCAGCCCGATATCGAGCAGCACGCCGGTCACGCGTTTATCGGCCTTCGCCTTTTTAAGCTGCACCAGAAAGCCGGTCAGCGAATTGGTTTCCGCATTAAAGAAGCGACTCGCAAAAGGGTCGTCATTCGCGTAATCGGGAAGCGAGCCATTAACCTTCAGGACGAGCACGCTATTGCTGCCAATCTCAGGTTCCGAGTCGCGCAGTGAAGCGATGATGAGCGCGATGCCCAACGCCACAACGATGACGAGCGCCAGCAGAATACCGCCGACGATAAGAACAATTTTTCGTGTACGAGACATTGCCATAATATTTATCAAGACCTTTAAATCAAATAATCCGCCCTTCGCTATTGAAGGGCACTGTTAGGAGACCACTTGTAATTACGAGGTGAGGCAAGAAAAGGTTTAAGAAGAAGAAGAACAGGCAGTCAAACTCGTTCCGGCTGAGCGCAATTTCTCAGTTGATTGTCATGAAAGAAGAAACCAAAGCTTAAATCTCAAATTTCAGGTTTGAAATCTTGAAACTTAAAACTTCTGTGGATCCTTCATGCTCACTCTGTACCTGAGATGGCGAATCTCAGTTCTCATGCCGGCAACTGACTTAATCATCACATGCCGCAGCTTTTCACAATCCACCCGCCGCCTAAGACTTCATCGCCGCGATAGAAGACGGTTGACTGTCCGGGCGTGATAGCGCGCTGCGGTTCGTCGAAGTGGACGCGGACGCGTTGATTCCCGGTGGGTGTGATGGTCGCGGGCGCTGCCGTGTGGCGATAGCGAACGCGCACGTCGGCGCGGACATCGGAGGGAAATTCATCGGACGCTATCCAGTTGACGCCTCCGGCCATGAACTCCGTGTTCAAAAGCTCGTCAGCCTCACCGACGACGACGCGGTTCTCATCCGCATCAATACGCACGACGTAGAGCGGGAGCGGGCGTGAGATTCCGATGCCCCTGCGCTGCCCGACGGTGTAACGATGAATGCCGTTATGCTCGCCCAAAACCTCGCCGCGCGTATCAACTAACTCGCCCGGCTGAGGCGCGTGTGGTTGTCTGCCTTCAGCTTCGAGATAACGGTCAATAAACCCTGCGTAGTCGCCGTCCGGCACAAAGCAAATTTCCTGCGATTCCTCCTTCTCCGCGACCGCCAGAGCGTAACGCCGCGCCACTTCGCGCACTTCCCCCTTCGACATCTCGCCGAGCGGAAACATCGCGTGGCCGAGTTGTTCCTGCGTCAACTCCCAGAGGAAATAGGATTGATCTTTTCGCACGTCCGCGCCGCGCAAGAGTTGATGTCGTCCTGTCGCTTCATCGAAACGCACACGCGCGTAATGGCCTGTCGCCACCTTGTCGCAACCGAGGCTGCGCGCCAGTCTATCGAGCGAAGCGAACTTCAGGCGGCTGTTGCACGCGACGCACGGAATCGGCGTCTCGCCTTCCAGATAACTGTTGACGAAGGGCGCGACCACATCGCGCTCGAAGTCCTGTTCGAGATTCAGAACGTAGAACGGAAACCCTAATTCTTCGGCGACACGGCGCGCGTCGTACACGTCGTCGAGCGAACAGCAGCGCGAAGGCAACGCCTCGCCGTGTTCGTCCACCGTCAACCCCCTGCGCTGATTCCACAACTGCATCGTGAAGCCGACCAGTTCGTGCCCTGCCTCCTTCAAAATCGCCGCCGCCGCCGAAGAATCAACGCCGCCGCTCATAGCTACTGCAATCTTCATAACTTTAAAAGCAATAATAAGTGATGAGCGACGAGTGACAGGTTAATACTTGTTCTTGCTCGTCGCTCGTCACTTTTCCCTCGTTTGCCGCCCCTTCGCGGCAGGTGTTAAGATGCTTATCTAATAATTTAAAGCTGTTTTTCAAGCATCTTCAGAATACCCGAAAGAGTGCGAAACGTCAGCCTTTCAGCAGTCGAGAGTCTAAAAGACTGAAGTCTTGAGTCGGAGACTTTTGGTATTCGACTCAAGACTTCAGTCTTTTAGACTTTCAGACTTTAGACTTTTAAATTATGGAACGAGCCATCGAAGAATACACCGTCGCGGAAGAACCCTATTATCTGCCCGTCGCGGGCGAAGTTGAATTGTTTGAAGCGGCGCATGCGGCGCGGCTGCCCGTGATGCTCAAAGGCCCGACCGGCTGCGGCAAGACGCGCTTCGTCGAGCACATGGCGTGGCGGTTGCAGCGCCCGCTCATCACCGTCGCCTGTCACGAAGACCTCTCGGCCACAGACCTCGTCGGACGTTTTCTGCTCGAAGGTGAGGAGACCATCTGGCACGACGGCCCCTTAACAGTCGCCGTGCGCAACGGCGCGATCTGTTATCTCGATGAAGTCGTCGAAGCGCGCAAAGACACGGTCGTTATCATCCACCCTCTGACAGATCACCGCCGCCGCCTGCCCATCGAAAAGCGCGGCACGATTCTCGACGCGCCCGACGATTTCCTGCTCGTCGTCTCTTATAATCCCGGCTATCAATCCATCCTCAAGGATTTGAAACAGTCCACGCGTCAGCGATTCGTCGCCCTTGAGTTCGACTATCCGCCCGCCGAACTCGAAGCCGAAATCGTCGCCCGCGAAGGCGGCGTGCCCATCCAGGCGGCGCGCGACCTCGTTCTCATCGGACAGAAGGTCAGAAACCTGCGCGGCCACGGCCTCGAAGAAGGCGTCTCGACGCGCCTCCTCATCTACGCCGCCCAACTGATTGCGCGCGGCATCGCCGCCGCCGCCGCCGCCGAAGTCGCTCTCTGCTCACCCATCACCGACGACCGCGACTTGCAGCGCAGTATCCGCGAGATTGTGACGACGGTGATTTAACGCTTGGAAGGTTTATGAGTTGGCGGCGCATGCCTAAAGTAGAAGAAGAGAACAATCAGAGTCCTGAAGATAAGCCGCTTGAGCGTGCTTTGCGCGAGCGTCTGCGTTCGGTGAAGAGCGCGACGGAGCGGCGGACGATTGCGGGGCTGGCGAGGGAGTTGGGAAAGTTGCCGGGCGACGTGGCGCGTGCGGCGCTGGAGGTGAGCGCGGGGCTGGCGGGCGTGAGTTTGCGTGCGAGCATGGAGTTTTTAAGGCTCGTGCCGGATGCGGGGCGCGTGCTTGAGGCGGAAGAGTTGAGAGCGTGGGGCGAGATGGGGCGGCGTCTGGCGATGGCCGACGTGGAGTTGGGCACAAACTTTTTCGCGGCGGGCGTCGCGGAATTGGAAGTTGTGCCGCGCGGGGCGAGGCCGCCGCTTTTTCAGGTCTGCGCGCGGCAGATGACGCTTTCGAGTTCGATTGCGCTGGAAACTTTCAGGCGCGCACCGGAACTGGCGCGCGTCGTCGGCGACGAGGAATTGTTGCGCTCAATCTACGAAGTCGCAATGGAGATTGCGCGCCGCTCGGCTAAGCATAGCGCCGATTTCCTCAACGCGACGCCGCTCGTGGCAGAGCGGTTGGACGATTACGCAGAGGCGACAAAGCCTGATGAGAGGAATGCTGTCGGAAACGAAGTGGCGCGGCGTGCGGTGGAGGTCGCCGAAGCTTTCGCGGCGCGTGCCGGAGGTATCGCCAGCGATATGTGGTCGGCGCTCGCCGCCGCGCTCGAAGATTTGGACGCTGCGGCGGCGCTCGTGCTGCTCAGCCATGCGGAGAGTTTTCTTGACCGTGGCGGCTCGGCGGCTCTGCATACGTTGATTGCGGGCGGCGAAGTTTTGCGTCTCGTGCCGGAGGCTTTCGAGGACTGGGCGGGGCTGCTGCGCGCGGTGGCTGAACAGAGCAACGCCGGATTGGTCGCGCTGGCGCGCGCAACTCCCGCATTCTTCCGCGCGCTCGGCGAGAGAACTGATCGCACGCGCGTTTCGGAGTTGGCGCGTCGCGTCATCGCCTCTGTTCAGGAGGTCGCGCGCCTCGACGCGGAAGCCGCCATCTCATGTTTCCGTTCCGCCCCGCAGGCTCTCCGCACGACTTCGATTGAACAATTTGAACGCTGGGCGCGCGAGGGGCTAAAGCAGGACAAGGGCAACGCACGCGCACGGCGCAGTTATTTCGCGCTTGAGACCAGACGCAGCCATGAGAGTTTGGAAACCGGCGAGGCGGGTCTGGCGCTTGAGACGGTGGCGCAGACGTTGCGTCTCTACGTCGAGGCTCTGACGGGTCGCGCCGTCGAAGTCGCGCCGCTCTCAGCCGTTCCCGAAGAATCGCGCATCGGCGATGGGCAGACGATTCATCTGCCGTCAAACGTCTCCGAGTTTAATGACGATGCGCTCGACTTTCGTCTCTACAAAGTTCTGGCGGCGCACGCGGCGGGGCAGATTGAGTTTGGCACGCACGAGCGCGAGTCGCCGGACTTGCGCGCGGCCTATGCTTCCATCGCCGAACTCTACGCGCCGGAGAACGTGGAGGCGCGCGATGCGTTTGCGCTCGACGGCTACATCAACGACATCCAGCGCGGCGAGCGCGCCCTCTCGCCCGAAGCGCAAGCGCGCGAGGATTTGAACGGGCGGCGCGTGTTGCCAAAGGAGGGCGATTACCGCGCGGCGCTGTCGCTGTTTCCGCAGGCGGGTCTGGCAACGCGTATCTTCGGCACGTTGGAGAACGGGCGGATTGATCGTCGCCTACGCCACGCTTACAGGGGATTGGCGCGCGACCTCGACTTGATTCGCGAACACCTGCGCGCGCATCGCCCGCGCGTCGTTGGTCTGCCGGTGACGCTCGTGCCGTTTGAACTGCTCTTTCAAATCACGCTCTGCGGGGGCGCGCTCGACGACGCGCGCACGTTCTACGGTCAAATTGTCTCCGAGTTGGAATCAATCGTGGCGGACTATCTGACCAGCCCGCGCTCAACCGTCGCCGATACGCTGATGGCGACGAGCCGCGTCTATTCTCTGTTCCAATCGGTCGTCCCTGAAATCACAGAGCGGCAGAGAGAAACGACGGACGCGGAAGGCGGCGAAGAGGGCGACAGCGCGTCGCAGAGCAACCTTGCGCGCGAGCGTGAGGATAAGGAAGAGCGTACAGAGCAACGCGACGAGCAGAGCGAGCAATCGCAACAATCGGATGCGCGCGAACTCTTCAACGCGTGGGCGAGCGCCGAATCGCTCGACGCGCTCGGCGAAGAGATGTTCACGGGCACGGAGCGTTGGATGACGAGCGATGCGGCGGAACAGGATTTGGAAGAGGGCGAAGTCGCCTACGCTTACGACGAATGGGACAGGGAGTTGTCGGATCACCGGACGGGATGGTGTCGCGTGGTCGAGAAGCGCGTCCGTTCGGGCGACCGCTCGTTTGTCGAACTCACGCGCTCGCGCTATCGCGGCCAAATCTCTTCCATCCGTCATCAATTCCAGTTGATGAAGCCGGAGAACTTCAAGCGCATTCCGAACGAACTTGACGGCGACGATTTCGATCTCAACGCCGTCATTGATTACGTGGCCGACCGCCGCGCCGCCAAAGTCGGAGGCGGTCAACAATCGGAGCGTCTCTATACGAAACGCCTGCGGCGCGAGCGCGATGTCGCCGTCTCGTTTCTGCTCGACCAATCTTCTTCGACGGCGCGCACCATCGGGCGTCATCCCTTGCAGCCTTACACGCATCCCGGTCGCCGCATCATCGAGATTGAAAAAGAAGGACTCGTCCTGATGAGCGAGGCGCTCGAAGCGGTCGGCGACGTGTATGCCATCTACGGGTTCACGTCCGAAGGGCGTCGTAACGTCAAGTTTTACGTCGTGAAGGATTTCGACGAACGCTACACGGAAGAGGTCGAGGGGCGCATCGGTGGCATCAACTATCAACACAACACGCGGCTCGGCGCAGCCATCCGCCACGCCGCCGCGCGCCTGCAAAAACAGGAAGCACGCACGCGCCTGCTCATCGTCCTCTCCGACGGCAGACCCTACGACCACGATTACGGCGACGCCCGCTACGCACGCGAAGACACACGCGAAGCCCTGCGCCAAGCGCGCCTCGCCGGAATCACGCCCTTCTGCATCACGATAGACCCCGACTCCGAGATGGAACTGCGCGACCTCTACGGCGAAGTCGGCTACACGATTATTGACGACGTGCTCTCTCTCCCCGAACGCATGCCCGCCATCTATCGAAGATTGACGACGTGAGCGCATGTCTGACACGCGGCTGCCCGCCCGCTGACGATGAAATTGGTTTATACTACCGGCACTATGAGCCTCTCAGCCACCACAGTTCCCCTCTCAACGGATCAGGCGGGCGTGCTGCGCGTCGGCGAGACCCGTGTCTCTTTTGATTCAGTCATTTTTGCTTTCGACGAGGGTGCGACGCCGGAGGAGATTGTTCAGCAATACCCGACGCTGAATCTGACGGAGGTGTATGCGGTCATCAGCTACTACCTGCAACATCGAGACGAAGTGAAAGCCTATCTGGAGCAAAGACAGGCGCACCGTCTCGAACTGAGGCAAGAGCTTGAAGCGCGCTTTGATCCACGTGGCATCAGGGAGCGCCTGCTGACCCGGCAGCAGTCTGGAAGAAGCTAAATCATGCTCCGTCTGGCAGCCGACGAAGATTTCAACAATCGAATTTTGCGGGGGCTAATCAGACGCCAGCCGAAACTCAATATCGTGCGCGTACAGGATGCCGCACTAAGAACCAAGGACGACCCTGATGTACTTCAATGGGCAGCGACGGAAGGCCGCGTCCTCCTCACGCATGACGTAACGACCATGAAAAAGCACGCTGATGATCGCATCGCCGACGGACTGCCGATGCCCGGAGTCTTTGAGGTTAGTCAGGAAATCCCAATCGGTCAGGCCATTGAAGAGATACTGCTGCTTGCCGAATGCAGCGTCGCGGGCGAATGGGAAGGACAGATCAGATTCCTCCCGCTCAAATAATAAACCCACGATTGCGACCTCTACGGCGAAGTCGGCGACACGATTATTGGCGACCGGCTCTCTCCCCGAACGCATGCCCGCCATCTATCGAAGATTGACGACATAATTTCCCTCCTCAATCATCAACTTTTCGTGACGTTCTGCGCGGATACTGGCATTCATATAATTTTTTTTGAGGTGGAAGGAGATACCTGAGAAATGGTTGATAATAAGGCAGACAGAAACGAGGCCGTCGAGAAGTTGGGCGAGATGATTAAAGACATCGAGTTTGCGATGCTGACGAGCGTCGAGGCGGACGGCACGCTGCATAGCCGACCGATGGCGACACAGCAGATCGAGTTCGACGGCGACCTGTGGTTCTTTACGCATGCCAGCACCCCGAAAGTTGAAGAGGTCGAGCACGAGCATAACGTCAACGTCAGTTACGCGAAGCCGGACGCACAGCTTTACGTGTCCGTCTCTGGCAAGGCGCGGCTGGTGCGCGACCGCGAGAAGATTAAAGAACTTTGGAATCCGGCATTCAAAGCATGGTTTCCGAAAGGTCTGGACGACCCGGATATCGCGCTGCTGAAAGTCACGGTCGAGCGCGCCGAGTACTGGGACTCTTCCGCCAGCGCACTCGTCCACCTCGCGGGCTTCGTCAAAGCCGTCGCCACAGGCAAAGCTTACGAGCCGGGCGAGAACGAAAAATTGAATCTCAAGCATGGCGCTTGAAGTTAACGCGCCCGGACGGTTTGAGTGTCATCGCGTCGCTGGGTTATATTGAAAGCGTGCCCGAAGACGAGCGTGGAGGCTTAGGCTAATTGGTAAGTCAGCGGTCTTGAAAACCGCCGCGCGAAAGCGCTTGGGGGTTCGAGTCCCTCAGCCTCCGATTCAATTTTTGAGTTTTAAAGCCTGTAGCCGCCCGCCCCTCACGGGAGCGTGGCGGCTCGACTTTTTGAAGGGCACAGAGGGATGACCGCTTTAAGAGGATTCGAGGGTTGAACAAATTATGTTGGAAAACTTGCTGACGGAGAGACAGAGCGCAGGAGCAGCATTGAGCGTCGCACAGTCGAACGATAGCGTCTGGCAGTGGCTCTGGCGCAGCGTCGAGGGGATGGGCGGCTACATCGACAAAAAATGGGTGTTCGGGAATTTCGAGTTCTCACCGAGTAGTGTCATTCTCGGCCTTGTGATCTTTTTCGTGGCCCTCATCTTTTCGCGTTACCTGCGTACCTTCCTCGAACGTCGAATGGCGACGCACAAACATCTCGATCCCGGCGTGCAGTACACGATTCTCCGGCTCGTCAATTACGCTACTATCACTATCGGGCTGATCTACGCTCTAAAAGTTGGAATCAGCGCAGACCTCACTTCGGTGGCCGTCCTCTTCACGGCGCTTTCGGTCGGCATCGGCTTCGGCTTGCAGTTCCTCGCCGGAGATATTGCCTCCGGGTTCATTCTTCTGTTTGAACGCCCAGTGCGCGTCGGCGACTTCATTACCGTCACAGGCCCTGACAGCAGGTTGACCGAAGGACGCGTGCAGAGCATCAACCTGCGCACGACCGTCGTCATGACGAACGATCACATCGTCGCCATCGTGCCAAACTCGAAACTGGTCAACCAAAACTTAATTAACTGGTCTTACGCAGACCGCCGCTCGCGCATCTCGATTCCGATTGGCGTCGCATATAATTCCGATGTTGATGTCGTGACGAGCACGCTTTTGCGCGCCGCAGAGGGCGTCGAGCATGTCCTGCCGGAGCCGAAGCCGAGCGTGCAGTTTCTTGAGTTCGCAGATTTTTCGCTCAACTTCCGCCTGCTCGTCTGGACTGACCGCCCGCGCCGCCATCCGACGATTAGAAGCAATATCAACTATCGCATTCGCAAACTCTTTCTCGAAGAGGGCATCGAGATTCCCTACCCGCAGCAAGACCTCAACCTGCGCGGCGGCTCCATCAGGATTGACCAACGTACCAACCGCCTGCTCGCCGCAGACAAAACCGTGGATGATTCTGAGAACGAGCGCGAAACCAATCTCAGCCATCGTTAAAAGCCGCAAAGCAGATTTATCGCCCCTCCGGGACTTTGTCGCCGCGCGTCCGGCGCTTTTACAACACGCCCTCGAAACACGCAATCGTTCCGGCTGCCTACCCGTCTTTGATGTTGCACAAACCTGTGAGCAAGGGTAGGCTAGAGCACATCCGGCTGAATGGCTATTCATTCAGCGATGCTTTTATCTTTATGAGAATGGAGCACTGAAATCCCCTGATGCGTTCCGCCCGTTCCCTCTCTTCGACACGCGCCGTAGTCGGCGACAAGCGTGAGGCTATCCTTCGCGCGGCCACACACGTCTTCGCGCGTAACGGCTACTTCAACTCGAAAGTCGCAGACATCGCGCGCGTCGCCGGAGTCGCTGACGGCACGGTTTATCTCTACTTCAAAAGCAAAGAAGAGGTTCTGCATTCCATCTTCGACCGCAACGCGGGCGAGGCCATCGCGGAAGGACGCAAGCAACTTTCCGATCTCAAAAATGCGCGCGAGAAGTTGCGACGCATCGCCACTCTTCATCTCGAACGCCTCGGCGCAGACCGCGATTTGGCCGTCGTCTTTCAGGTCGAACTGCGCGGCTCGACGAAGTTCATGGAGGAGTTCTCCGCCGCCGGTCTCGCTGAATACTTGCGACTGATTCGAGAGGTTTTTGAAGAGGGACAGCAGGCCGGAGAGTTTCGTCAAGACTTGAATGCCAAGCTGGTCGCCAAGATTCTCTTCGGCGCGCTCGACGAGATGGCGACCAACTGGATTCTCTCGAAGCGCCGCTACAAGCTTGCGCCGATGGCCGACGCAGTTCTCGACATCTTTCTTAACGGGGTGACTGCCCGATGAGAGAGACGAACCCGCAAACGACTCAAAAAGTTGAGACCGCCGAAACTCCGGCGCGCGACACACAGCCGGCGGCGCGTACTGACCAGCCGACGACGCTCGTCGAAATGTTAGAGCGCGCGACCGAAAGATTTCGCAAACCCGACATGCTCAACTACAAGCGTGACGGCGCGTGGCGTGCCATCTCTGCGGATGAGTTTATGGAGCGAGCGAACGCGATTGCGCTTGGCCTCTACGCTCTGGGTGTGCGGCGCGGCGACCGCGTCGGGATGCTCTCCGAGAGTCGCCCCGAATGGACGCTCGCCGACGCGGGCTGCCAGTTTATCGGCGCGGTTGATGTGCCCATCTACCCGACGCAAGCGCCGCCGCAAGTCTGCTACATCCTCACGGATTCAGGCGCGCGCATTCTCTTCATCGAGAACCGCGCGGCCTTCGAGCGTATCGCCGCGAGCATTGAGGACTGCCGTGCGCTCTCGCACATCGTCTTTTTTGAAGGAGAGAGCGCGGGCGTGCCGAACGCTCTGGCGCTCGCCCAACTCGAAGCGCGTGGGCGCGCGCTCGACGCCGAGCAACCCCAACTGAGAGACGAACTGGCGCGCGCCGTCGCGCCCGCAGACCTCGCAACGATCATCTACACGTCAGGCACGACCGGAGAACCCAAGGGCGTGATGCTGACGCACTCGAATATCATCTCGAACATGATTGACACATCGGGGCGACTCTGTTTCACAGACAAGGACACGGTGCTCTCCGTGCTGCCTCTCTCGCATGTCTTCGAGCGCGTTGCGATGTACATGTACATCCATCACGGCGCGACCGTCTATTACTCCGAATCTCTGGATAAGATTGGAGAGAACATGCGCGAGGTGCGACCGACGCTGATGGTCGCCGTGCCGCGCCTGTTTGAAAAAATATATGCGCGTATCAAAGACAAGGCGGCGGCATCGGGGCGCGTCCCATCAGCATTGCTCGCGTGGGCAGTCGAAGTGGGCAAGCGTTGGGCATGTCTGACAATCGAGCGTCGAAAAATCCCTGCGCTGCTCGCGCTGCAATATAAGCTCGCCTCGAAGCTCGTCTTCTCGAAGTGGCAGGAGGGCGTCGGCGGACGCATCCGCATCTTTATTTCGGGCGGCGCGGCATTGTCCGACGAGATCGGCTACATCTTTATGGGCGCGGGGCTGCCGATTGTGCAGGGCTACGGGTTGACGGAGACTTCGCCCGTCATCACTTCAGCCAGCATCGAAGACAATCGCGTCGGCACGGTCGGGCAAGCGATTAGAACCGTCGAGGTGCGTCTCGCCGAAGACGGAGAGATTGAAGTGCGCGGGCCGAACGTCATGCGCGGCTACTACAACAAGCCCGACGCGACGCGCGAAGTCTTTACCGCCGACGGCTGGTTCAAAACCGGCGACATCGGCACGCTCGACGCGGAAGGCTTCCTGCGCATCACGGATCGCAAAAAAGAGTTGTTCAAAACCTCCGGCGGCAAATACATCGCGCCGCAGCCCATCGAGCAACGCATCAAACAATCGCGCTTCGTCAATCAGGTCGTTCTCATCGGCAACGGTCGCAAGTTCCCCTCCGCGCTCATCGTGCCCGACTGGGAACAGCTGCGCTCTTACGCGCAATTCAAAGAACTCGGACTCAAGACGCCCGCAGAGTTGTGCCGCCACCCACGTATTATTGACCTCATGCAACGGCAGGTTGACGCCGTGACCGCAGACCTCTCGAAATACGAGCGCGTCAAAAAAATCGCCCTCATCGAGCGCGAACTCTCAATCGAAGGCGGCGAACTGACGCCGACCCTCAAGGTCAAACGCCGCGTCGTCGACGAGAAATACCGGGAGGTAATTGATAAGATGTACGAGGAATAAGCCAACAGATTTCAACTCCCCCCTGACGGGGCAATCGCTCTGGTGATTGCTAATTTATTTCTTCATTCATCCATTCGGTAATGACGCACTGCATCTCGTCGAGTTGTCCCTCAAAGAAATGGCCTGCGCCGGGGATGATTTCCACTCTGGCTTGCGCTGCGGCGGGCAGTTCGGCGGCGAGCTTTTGCAGTTGGGCGGCGTCGCCGAACTCGTCTCGCTCACCGTGGACGAAGAGAACGGGACGGCGGCACGTCCTGAGAAAAGAGAAGTCGTACATGTTAATCGGCGTGCCGAGACCGATGAGGCGCAAGAGGCGCTCGTCCGCGATGCCGACTTCGAGGCCGACGCGCGCGCCGAAGGAAAATCCGGCGAGCGTGATGGGCAACTCAGGATAGTTGGCGGAGAGATAATCGAGCGCGGCGCGTGCGTCTTCCTGTTCGCCGCGCGCGTGGTCGTGTGTGCCGGTTGAGAGGCCGACGCCGCGAAAGTTGATGCGTAGCGAGATGAGTCCCGCGTCGTTCAAAGCGCGCGCGGCGCGAAAGACGACTTTGTTGTGCATCGTTCCGCCGTGCAACGGATGCGGATGCAGGACGAGCGCCGCGCCGCGCGGTTGTGCTGCCCCGTCGGCGCGTGGCTCTTTCAAGATCGCTTCGAGACGACCATGCGGCGCAGTGATAAAGAGATTGCCAGCCGGATACATAAAATTCAGAGATCAGAAGTTAGAAGTTAGTAGAAGACAGTTTTTATAACCGACCTCTCACCTCCGACCTCTGCCATTTGTTTTCAGTCGAGACTAGCAGAAATGTTTTTAGCTGGCTAATGGACGAGCGCGCGACGGCAATTTTGAGGCGGGTATTCTTAATAGATAGGGACTACTCATTCTGGGAATAATAGCCACAGAGACACGGAGCAGTGAAGGAGGGTTAAGAGAGGTTTTTAGACTTTTTGATTCTCTCTGCCTGCGGCGTCTCTGTGGGTGTTTCCTGACGATGAATAGACCATGTCTTAATAGAAAGCCCACCTTGACTTGGCATGATGAAAGCTAGTAGTTTTTGATGTAGAAGAAATCGAGTTTAAAGTTTCCGTGTCGGAATCTCTTTTGAGTAGTGGGCTACAGGCCGAAAGCTGCGGGCGTGGGCGCGTCTGCCCTTTTCCGCGCTTGATCCTTGCAAGTTGCTTTCCGTTCTTCGCACGTTATTGAATACTCAAGCGGCGGTCGAAATTTCGTTTGAGCGCAGGTTCACATAAGGTTCTCCGATATGGAGAGAGCGATGTGCGCCCGGCGTCGCAGCATCGTGCATGGGAATATCGCTATGTCTGATTCGAGTCTGAGCAGACAGCAACGCGTTGAGGCGATAAAGCAGAGGTCTGCCGTGTGGCGCTACGGCGTGGCGGCTGCGGCGGTCGCGGCGGCCACGCTGCTGACTTTTCCTTTGCAGAAGGCTCTCGGCGCGGAAGCTGGCCGCATCCCTTTCGCACTCTATTTCCCAGCCATCGTGGTCGCCACGCTCTACGGTGGTCGCGTGCCCGGACTGCTCTCCGTACTGCTCTCCGCTCTGTCGAGCGCCTATTTCTTCGTTGATCCTTTTTTCTCCGTGAACATCGGTTTGAGCGGTCTGGTTCAGGTCGGCGTCTTCCTCTTCGTCTCGCTGCTGATTCACACGATGACCGACAGACGCCAGCGCGCGGACGAGAAGGCGCGCAAGAGCGAAGAGTGGCTTTCAACGACTTTGAAGAGTATCGGCGACGCGGTGATTGCGACCGACGCTGCCGGGCGCGTGACGTTTATCAACCCGGTCGCGCAAGCCCTGACCGGATGGACGGAGGGAGAGGCGCGCGGGCATACCTTGCAGGAGGTTTTTCACATCGTCAACGAGGAGACGCGCGCGGAAGTCGAAAGCCCTGTCGCAAAAGTTTTGCGCGAGGGGACGATCGTTGATCTTGCCAATCATACTTTGCTCATCAGCCGCGACGGCGCGGAAATCCCGATTGACGATAGCGGCTCGCCGATTCGAGATGCTGCGGGAAACATTATCGGCGTGGTGCTGGTCTTCCACGACATCACAGAGCGCAGGCGTGCTGAACATGAGTTGCGCCAAAGCCAGCGTGAGTTAGCCGACTTTATCGAGAACGCGACCGTCGGTCTGCACTGGGTAGCACGCGACGGAACTATCATCTGGGCAAACAGGGCTGAGTTGGAGATGCTCGGCTACACACGCGAAGAATATATCGGACACCACATCGCCGAATTTCATGCCGACCCGGAAGTAATTAGCGACATTCTCGGACGCCTCACGCACGGCGAGACGCTTGATGAATACGAAGCGCGGCTGCTCTGCAAAGACGGCGGCATTCGTTACGCTTTAATCAACTCGAACGTGCTGTGGGAGAACGGCGAGTTCGTCCACACACGTTGCTTCACGCGCGACATCACCGAACGCAAGCAGGCCGAAGAAACTCACCTCCGTCTCGCCGCCATCGTCGAGTCGTCGGAGGATGCCATCCTCGGCAAGACGCTCGAAGGCATCATCACGAGTTGGAACGCGGGTGCGGAGAGGATTTACGGCTATTCCACCGCCGAGGCGGTCGGACGCCACATCTCTTTCCTCGTTCCGCCGGAACTGAACGAGGAATTATTGTCCATTCTGGAACGCATCCGTGACGGCAAAGCAATCGAACATTTAGAAACGATGCGTGTCACCAAATATGGGCGGCGCATCAATGTCGCCGCCACCATCTCGCCGATTAAAAATTCTTCCGGCCAGATCATCGGCGCTTCGACGATTGTGCGCGACATCACCGAGCGCAAGCAGATCGAAGAGGAACGCGTGCGCCTTGCCTTGCAGATCGAACGCGAGCAGGCGCGACTGCGTAATCTCGTCGGCAACGTGCCGGGCGTCGTCTGGGAAGCATGGAGCGAGCCTGACGCCTCGTCGCAGCTCATAGATTTTGTTAGCGACTACGTCGAGACGATGCTTGGCTACACGGTCGAAGAATGGCTCTCGACGCCGAACTTCTGGCTCTCCATCGTCCACCCAGACGACCGCGAGCGTGTGAGAGGAGAGGCTCATGTCTTTTTCGAGAGCGGCGCTGGCGGCACGTTGCAGTTTCGCTGGATGCGGAAAGACGGGAGCACCATTTTCGTTGAGTCGCAGTCAATGATTATCCTCGACGAACGGGGTCGCCCCGCCGGGGTGCGCGGCATGACGATTGACATCTCCGCGCGCATGGAGACTGAGGCGGCTCTGCGCGAGAGCGAGCAGAGGTATCGCTACCTCGCCGATTCGATGCCGCAGATCGTCTGGACGGCGCGTCCTGACGGCTATCTCGATTATTACAACAAGCGCTGGCTCGAATATACCGGACTGACGCTTGAGCAGACACAGGGCTGGGGCTGGCAGCCCGTCGTGCACCCGGATGACCTCGAAGGCAGCATTAAGGCATGGGCAGTCGCGGTTGAGACGGGACGCAACTACTCGGTTGAATATCGCTTCCGGCGTGCTTCCGACGGCATGTACCGCTGGCATCTGGGTCGCGCCGAGCCGATGCGCGATGCGAGCGGGCGCATCATTAAGTGGTTCGGCACTTCGACCGATATTCACGACCAGAAACAGATCGGAGACACGAGCCGCTTTCTCTCCGAAGCGAGCGCGCTGCTGGCCTCTTCGCTCGACTACGAAACGATTCTCGAACGGCTCGCGCGCCTCTCTGTCTCGACGCTCGCAGACTATTGCCTGATTGATGTCGTCGGGGATGACGGACACGCCCAACGCATCGCCACGGCTCACCGTGACGAGTCGAAGGAGGAGACGACGCGCGCGTTGCGACGGTATCCGCCCGACATGAACCGGACGGAAGGTGTTGCTAAGGTGCTGCGCACGGGCGAGCCGGAGATCGTGCCGGTGGTTGACGAAAAGCTATTGCGCACGCTCACGCGCGACGACGCGCATATCAGTCTGCTCGTCCAACTCGATCTTAAATCCTTTATGACCGTCCCGCTGCTGGCGCGCGAGCGGACAATCGGCGCGCTCACGCTCGCGTCCACCGCCGAGCAACGTCACTACAGCCTCGCCGATCTCTCTTTCGCCGAAGAGTTGGCGCGGCGTGCGGCGCTCGCCATCGAGAACGCGAGGCTCTACAAACGCGCGCAGGAGGCGAACAAGGCGAAAGACGAATTTCTGGCGACGCTCTCGCATGAACTACGCACGCCGCTGACGCCGATCATCGGATGGGTGCATATGATGCGCACGGGTCGGCTTCGGGAGCCGGATATCGCGCAGGGCTTGAACGTCATCGAGAAGAACTCGCAATCGCTAACGCGGCTCATCAACGACCTGCTCGACATGTCTTCGATTATGAGCGGCAAGATGAGAATCGAACGCGCGCCCGTCAAACTCGAAGAGGTCATCCGCGAAGCTATCGAGACCATCCGCCCGCAGGCCGCCCAACGCGCCATCTCCATCGAAGCCCTTTACGAGGAAGGCAGCGAACATCTGAGCGTCTCCGGCGACCGCACGCGGCTCGTACAGGTTCTCTGGAATCTGCTGAACAACGCCGTCAAATTCTCAAGCGATGGAGGACGCGTGCGCGTCGAGTGCATGGAGCGCGGCAACGGCGAAGTGCGTGTGGACGTAACGGATGAGGGCGAGGGCATTCCCACGGAGTTTCAGCCCTACGTCTTCGAGCGTTTCCGTCAGGCCGACGGTTCGACGACGCGGGTGCACGGCGGACTCGGCATCGGTCTGGCGCTCGTCAAGAGTTTTGTTCAAGCGCATGGCGGAACGGTGCGCGTCACGAGCGCAGGGCTGGGGTACGGCACGCGCTTCAGTCTGACGCTTCCCGCTCTTCCCGCGCCCGACATCATCACGAACGACGGTGTGCTGCCGTACGAACAGGCAAATTATCCGGGCGGCGTCTGTCGTGTGCTCATCGTCGAGGACGCGCGCGACACGCTCGACATGCTGAAGGTCGTCTTCGAGGGGCGCGGCTTTGAGGCGCTGGGCTGCGAAACGGCTGACGAAGCGTTGCGCGTAGCCTCGTCTCTGTGGTTTGATATAATCGTTTCAGATATCGGACTCCCCCAGACCGACGGCTACGAATTAATCAGACGGCTGCGGGAGATACCTCATCTGCGAGATGTCCCGGCGGTCGCGCTGACTGGATACGCCGCACAGAAAGATGCCGAGACCGCCCTCGCTGCCGGATTCGACATGCACATTCCCAAACCCGTCGACCCGGCTGCACTCTCCAGCGCGGTCGAGCAACTTTTGCAGACGAGGGTGCGGCTAGAGAAGCCGGAGAGATGATGGTTTTAGATTTGCGATTTTTTCAGATTTTTGATTGATAAGGACACAGACTGAATTACTCAAAATCGCAAATCTGAAATTTAAAACTTGAAAAGCGTACCGCGTCTGCCAGCGCGGTCAAGGTAGAGTCTCATGATGGAAAGTTTCGCAGCACAAACATGTCCCGGTTCTGAAATGCCGCCCCGGCCATTGATGTTTTCAAACCATTTGATGTCGCGCGGCGATGGCGGAAAGCATACCGAGTTGCCCTCGATGGGCACAGACCCCGACCTCAAACCAGCCAAGCCGCGCGCGCTTGTCGTTGACGATGCGCCGGACGTAACGGAGATGATCGCAATGCTGCTGCGATATGCCGGTTACGACGTGGTGACGGTCTTTAGCGCCCACGATGCCTTCGAGACGGCGCGCGGCGAGCAGTTCGATGTCATCGTCTCCGACATCGGAATGCCGGGCATGAACGGGTACGAACTGGCCGAAGCTCTGCGCGCGCTGCCCGGCTACGCGACAGTTCCTCTCATCGCCGTCACGGGATTTGCGATGTACGACGACCGCCAGCGCGCGCTCGATTCGGGCTTCAATGCTTTCATGACGAAGCCCATTAACCCGATGGATCTCATTGACCTCGTCAAACGCTTGCAGGCTTGAGCGCGAGCCGCGCGACCGTGTGAGCCGTGAGCGGGCATGGAACGCGATAAAAACGGAGCCTCATCTTCTTCACCACGTCGAGAGTCGCGTAGGGCGTCGGCGCTCGTCCCGCATGAATTGCAGGCGGCGGCGGGCGAAGAATACCGCGTCCTCTTCGAGAGCAACCCGCAGCCGATGTGGGTGTACGACGGCGAAACCTTCGTCTTTCTCACCGTTAACGAAGCGGCGCAGCGCACTTACGGCTACACCCACGAAGAGTTTTTGTCCATGACGATTATGGACATTCGCCCCCCGGAAGAGATTCCAGACCTCCTCGAAGTCATCGGCACGACATCACGCGGCCTCGACCATTCCGGCCTCTGGCGTCATCGCCGGAAGGACGGGACGGTTTTTTCCGTCGAAGTCACCTCGCACTCGATTGATTTTCGCGGGCGACCGGCGCGCATCGTCCTCGTCCATGATGTCACGGCGCGCCTGAGCGCCGAAGAGGCGTTGCGCGAAGCCGAACAGCGCGCCATCCTGACTTACGAATCGCTCCTCGACCGCCTCGCGCACCTCGCCCAAGGATTCGGCGCGGCGCGCGCTCTGCCCGTCATCTTTCGTGTACTATATGATTTCGCCGTGGCTTCGACGCCCGGCAACGGCATTTATATCTCGCTCATGGAAGGCTCGATGAGGCGCGCCGTCTATGCCTGCGCCGACGGCGAAGAGGTCGACATCTCGGCGATGCCACCCCTGCGGATTACGGACAGCCCGCACGGGCAGGCCATCGTCTCCGGCAAGGTCGTGATCACGGACGACTACCGTGCGGCGATGGTCGGGCACAGAGTCTTCACCGTCGGCACGGAAGCGGAGGGGCGTGCGCCCCGCTCAGCCATCATCGCGCCGATGAACGTGATGGGACGCACTGTCGGCTCCATCGAAGTCCAGAGCACGGAGCTTGCGGCCTTCAATCGAGGACACGCGACGGCGATGCGGATGGCCGCCAATCTCGCGGCGGGCGCGATTGAGAACGTACGAATGCTTGAACGCGAGCTTGAGCGCGCCGATCAGGAGGCCGAGAGCGAGAAGATGCGAAGTCTCGGCCAACTTGCGGCGGGCGTCGCACACGACTTCAACAACTCTCTGGCGGCCATCCTCGGTCGCACTCAACTGCTGCTGCGCACGGCGACCGATGAAAAACAGCGTCGCAGTTTGAAGATTATCGAAACCGCTTCGCTCGATGCCGCCGAAACCGTGCGCCGCATCCAGACCTTCGCGCGCCGCGCGCCCGCCGGACAACTGGCGACCGCCCCTGTCTCACGTCTGATTCAGGACGCCATTCAATTAACGAGCACACGCTGGGAAGACGACGCGCGAGCCAGAGGTCTGCATTACGATATTATCCACACGCCCGCTTTCATCGAACCGGACGAGATCGCCGCCAATCCTTCGGAGGTGCGCGAGGTGTTCGTCAATCTCATCTTCAACGCCCTCGACGCGATGCCGCGCGGAGGCCGCATCGAACTCCACGAGACGACCAGCGACGGCTTCGTGACCGTCGAGGTTCGGGACACGGGCGAGGGAGTCGCGCCCGAATTGTACGAGCGCATCTTCGAGCCGTTCTTCACGACCAAAGGGCCGCAAGGCTCCGGGCTGGGATTGGCCGTCAGCTACGGCATCATCCACCGGCACGGCGGCACGATTGAAGTCGAGTCGGAAGTCGGGTGCGGCACAACCTTCACCATCCGCTTGCCGCAAGCGCGACGTACAGTCTCTCAAGGCAGCGGCAAGTCGCGCGCACGGATTCCGGCGCAACGCGTCCTCGTCGTTGACGACGACGGAGCAGTGCGCGAAGTTCTTGTCGAGATGCTCAAAGAGTTAAAGCAGCACGTCACGGAGGCGGGCGGCGCGCAGGAGGCGCTCTTGTCTCTCGCCACGGAGAGTTTTGAACTGATGATTACAGACCTCTCCATGCCCGACATGGACGGCCTCCGCCTCGCCGCCACGGCGCGCACCGTTGCGCCCCGCATGAAAATCATCCTCGCCACCGGCTACGGGCAGAACTCTCCGGGCGGCAATCGTCCAGACCCCACACACGTAGATGCGATTATCACTAAACCCTTCCGCCTCTCCGACCTCGAAGCGGCGCTCGTCGCGCTCTACACGCATCCCGAAAGATAAAAGCTGCGGCTGTCCGGCTTCGTCTGCGTCGCGCCTTCGTGCTATTTTTGTCGCTCAATTCATTGGTGTGGCGGGCAAGCGCGAATCACTACGGCAGACGTAGAGGTATAGATTGAAGATGTGAAATATAGAATCTTCAATCGCTCAACTTTTATGCTTCTTAGCGCCTTTGCGCGAAATTAAGTTTCACGCAAAGAAAGAAGAAAGCTACGGAAAGACGACTTTTAAAGCGCGGCTAATTGCGGCGAGAGGATTAAACGAACCGGGCATGGAGAACGAGAGCAGCATCGAGGAAGTCGTCTCGCATGAGGAGGAGGCGAGCAAACGAGAGCCGACGGCGCGCAGTTTTGTCGCGGCAGACACGAAAGCGCGAGCACTCTATCTGCTTGTCGGCGCGCTCGGCATCGGCTTCGCTTTCTGGTGGCTACAGTATTCGACCCAATCAATCTGCTGCGGTGACTTTGACGCTTACTATCATTTCAAGTGGAGCCGGATGCTCTGGGAAGGAATGCGTGCAGGCCACTTCCCGCCGTCGTTCGACGCGCTGCCCCTGACCACGCTCAACCCGAAAGATTACGTTGATCATCATCTGCTCTTTCATATTTTCCAGATTCCATTCACATGGTTTTCGGATATGCGCGCGGGCGCGAAAATTGGCACGTGGCTTTTCGCCTCGCTCGCCGTCTTCTCCTGCTACTGGCTCGTGGTGCGTCATCGCCTGAGATACCCGCTCGTCTGGCTCATCGCCATCCTCGCCTGCTCGACGCCGTTTCTCTATCGCATGAACATGGGTAAGGCGATGAGCGTCTCTATCGTCATGCTCGTCGTCGGCATCGAACTGCTCTTCGCGCGGCGATACATGTGGCTGCTTCCGCTCGCCTTTATCTTCGCGCTGACTTACGACATGGTTTTTCTGCTCTGGGTCGCGGCGGGCGTCTGGCTCGTCGTTATTTTATGGAGCGAAGGTTTCGACACGGGCGTGACGGGCGCGAGCGCGAGTTTGGGAAAGAGGCTGTCGGGATTATTAAAACTACCGCGCTCGGTTTGGTGGGCTGTCGGCGCGTGCGGACTCGTCTTCGCCGGGACGATTCTCGGCTATGTCATCAATCCTTACTTTCCGCACAACCTGCAATTGGTCTACGAACATTTTGTGATTAAGGTGCGTTCGGGAGATTTCCCGACGCGCGTCGGCAACGAGTGGTATTCATACGAGAGTTGGGATTTCCTAGGTAACTGCCTGCTCGCCTTCGCCGCGATGGTCTGCGGCTACGTCGCCTTCAACGGCGCGGACAGACGCGGTACGCAGCGTTCCCTCTTCTTCCTCATCTTCTCGACCTTTCTGCTCATCGTCAACGCGCGCTGGCGACGCTTTTCCGAATACTGGCCGCCCTTCGCCATCCTCTTCGCAGCCTTCGCGCTCCAACCGCTCTTCGACGGCGCGCGCGCTTCGATTGGTCGGCTTCCGTCCGACGTGCTCGACGAATTGCAGCCTTTTCTCGATACCGCTCAACGCCCGGCGGTCGCGGCGACCGAGCGGCGCGACCGTCGTCTCGAGTTCGCCATGGCGACCATCGTCGCAGGCATTCTCGGCGTGCTGCTCTTCGTCAACATAAAGATTACGGCGAAGGACATCGCAGGCATGGCAGGCCCGGATCATTATCGCGGCGGCATGGAGTGGATTTCCCAAAACGTCCCCAGAGGTGAACTGATCTTCAACACCGACTGGGACGATTTCCCCAAGATGTTCTACTACGACCCCACGCACCCGGTCGTCTCCGGCCTCGACCCCAACTACCTGCTCGACCAAGACCGCAAACGCGCCGAACTCTTCGAGAAGGTCAGCGCCGGTCAAAACCTGAGCGACGAAGAAGTTAACAATATGGGAGCGATTATCCGCGACAACTTCTGCCTCGGCGAAGGCGAAAACAAACGCTGCGCCCGCTACGTCTTCACAGACAACGAGCATCAGGACTTCTACAACAACGCCCTCGATAGCGGCTGGTTCGACGTGGCCTACGAAGACAAAGAATGCACCGTGCTCCGCATCCGCGATACCCGTGGCGACCCGCCGCCCGACAAGGAAGAAGACAAAAGCGACGACGCCAACGACGAAGGCGCAGACAACGAAGGCGGCAGCGAACCCTGACCCTTCCGCACTTTCACGAAGCGCGAGACGAACGGAGGAGAAAAGATGTCTGCTGAACAGCAAGAAGACGATCTGACGACGGTAGACGGCATCATCGGCGCGCTCTACGATTCAATCTCCGGGCCTGCCGAACTGAAGCGTGACCTCAAGCGTTTCCGCTCGCTCTTTATCGAGGGCGCGCGCCTCATCCCGGTCAGGCAGCAGCCTGACGGCGGCGCGACCGCCGAAGTTTTAGAGGTGGACGAGTTCTTTCGCATCGCTTCGGAAAACTTCAAAGTCGCGGGCTTCTTCGAGCGCGAGGTGGCGCGACGCACAGACACCTTCGGCTGCGTCACACACATCTTCAGCGCCTACGAATCGCGGCGCTCGGAGGACGAAGCCGAGCCGTTCGCGCGCGGCATCAACAGTATCCAACTTCTACACGACGGCGCGCGCTACCGTGTCGTCACCATCTTCTGGGACTCCGAGCGTCCCGACAACCCCATGCCGCCAGAGTATTTGTCAAACTGAGGAACCGGAGGTTTCATGCAAGGACGCCAAGGCGCAAAGAAGAGGAGCGCAAAAGCATAAAGCCCGACGTTAATTTCGCGTTCTTGTTTTGCGGCTTGGCGTCCTTGCGTGAAACTTTCTTCCGTCTATTGACATCCGCCTAGAACGGAAATATTTTGCACGCGTCCTCGCTGCGCTCGATTTCCCAGAGTTGATGAGAGCCGAAGCCCTCTCGCCAGCTTCACGCTAACCACTTCTCCACACGCGCCCGCCGCATCCCCCGGCGCAATCAGACCAAGGCGGGCGCAACGGAAGGAATCAAACGATGCCTATCTACTATACAATTAACGGTAGCAAAGAAAGTGAGAAGAGAATCGCCAAGGGCTTGCTCAAGCTCAAGGACTCCTTCAACAAAGAGGATTTGCCGACGCGCAACATCGAAGGCAGTCTCGTGCTGGCGACGTGGAACATCCGTGAGTTCGATTCCACCAAGTACGGAGCGCGCGGCAAAGAGCCGATCTTTTACATCGCCGAAATCATCAACCAGTTTGACCTCATCGCCGTGCAGGAGGTGCGCGACGATCTCACCGCGCTCAACAAGTTGATGCGCTATCTCGGCGGCTGGTGGAAGGTGCTGCTGACGGACGTGACCGAAGGCATGCAGGGTAACCGCGAGCGCATGGCCTTTCTCTACGACTCGCGCAAGCTCGAATTCGGGGGTTTGGCGACGCAGATCGTTATCCCCCCCGTGAAGAAGAAGGGGCAGGAACTAATGCCCGCCAAGCAACTCGCGCGCACACCCTACATGGTCGGCTTCCGCGCCGGTTGGTTCAAGTTCACTATCTGCACGACGCACATCCTCTACGGCGCAGCCGTGGCCGAAGACCCGAACCGCATCGCAGAGATTAAAGTGCTGGCGAGCTTTCTCGCCGGTCAGGCCGAGAAGGATTACGCGTGGTCGAAGAACATGATTCTGCTCGGAGACTTCAACATCTTCGACACGTCGGATGAAACGATGAAGGCGATTGTGAGCGCAGGCTTCGTCGTCCCGCCGCAGATTCAAAAGCTGCCCTCTAATGCGCCGCAAACAAAGCATTACGATCAGGTCGCTTTCATCGCGCCCGACATCAAAGATTCGCTGGAACTGTGCAAAGCGGGCGTCTTTAACTATTACAACTACGTCTACCGGCAGGACGAGGAATCCGTCTACACGGAAGACATGGGCAAAGCCTATCTTCAGAAGAAGGACGGAAAGGCGCGCGACAAGAAAGAGAAGACGCGCTACTACAACGACTGGCGCACCTTTCAGATGTCCGATCACCTGCCGATGTGGATTGAACTCAAGATTGATTTCGGCAAAGAGTATCTCGAAAAGAAGATCAAATCGAAGACCAAGGCCGAGAAGACGCCTGAGACACTCATGCTCAACGCGAACGGTTAAGGCCATGTCGGTTGGATAAGAGAAGAAGTTTCGCGCCGGAGACGCCAAGCCGCTAAGAAGAAGAAGAACGCGAATGCTTATCATGAGCTTCGCGTTCTTCTTCTTCTTAGCGGCTTGGCGTCTCCGGCGCGAAACTTTGCTTCGTCTTAAGCGCCTTCCGTCTGTTGTCGCGCGTGATATGAGGAACGCGTCAAGGGGCTGGATTCGACGTGACGGAAGCCGAGCGCCATGCCCGCCTCACGCCAGCGCGCAAATTCTTCCGGCGTCACGTAGCGTTCAACCGGCAGACGCCGCGCGTGCGGCTGCAAGTATTGACCGATGGTCATAATGTCGCAACTGACGGCGCGCAAGTCTTTCATCAACTCGACCACTTCCTCGAACGTCTCGCCGAGTCCCGCCATGATGCCGCTCTTGGTGAGCATCCCGCGCCCTTCGCGGTCGCGTCGTTCGGCGGCGCGGCGCAGAAGCGTCAACGTCTGTTGATACTTCGCATCAGGACGCACGCGCTTGTAGAGGCGCGCAATCGTCTCCGTGTTGTGATTGAGCACATCCGGCTGGGCGTCGAGCACAGTGTTGAGAGCATCCTCGTCGCCGTTGAAATCAGGAATCAAAACTTCAACCTTACAGTTCGGATTGAGCGCGCGCACCTCCCGAATCGTCGCCGCCCAGTGCGCCGCGCCGCCGTCCGAGAGATCGTCGCGGTTGACTGAAGTGATGACGGCGTGTGCGAGATTGAGATGTTGGACGGCCTCGGCGACATGGCGCGGCTCCTCCGTGTCGAGCGCGCCGGGCTGCCCCTTGCCGACGGCGCAGAAGCCGCAACGGCGCGTGCAGATGTCGCCGCCGAGCATGAAGGTCGCCGTCCGGTCAGACCAGCACTCAAAGATGTTCGGACAGCGCGCCTCCTGACAGACCGTGTGTAGGTTCAAGCCCTCGATGAGTTTCAGGACATGGTTTTGGTTGGTCGGGTCGCCGATTCTAATCTTCAACCAGTCGGGCTTCGGCGCACGCGGCGGGCGCATCGGCGGGGGATTGTTGATAACTTTCAGTTCGCGGCTCAATGCTTAATTTCTCCGGATGATTTTGACTGTGCGTCTATTTTAACACTCGCGCCGCGTGGTTGTCGCTTTAGTGGAGGACGAAGAAGTTTCACGCAAAGACACCAAGGCGCAAAGCGAGAACGCGAAATTAACGCTGGGCTTTATGCTTTTGCGCTCCTCTTCTTTGCGCCTTGGCGTCAAACTTTAATCTTTCACGAGCCGCGAGAGCACTTCGGGGTCAACGTTTCCGCCTGAGATGACGACGCCGACTCTTCGGATTTCGGGCGGGAGTTTGTTGAAGAGGACGGCGGCGGCTGCTGCTGCGCCCGTCGGCTCGACAAGCATTTTCATGCGAAAGAGGATGAAGCGCAGTGCCCCTGTAATTTCTTTGTCAGAGATGGTCAGCACGTCTTCCGCCGTCTGTTGCAGGATGGGGAAGGTGAGCGCGCCGGGCGATTGATTGCGCATCCCGTCGGCGATGGTTGGGGGCGGTGCAATCTCGACGCGCTCGCCTCTGAGGAACGACTGGCGCGTGTCGTCCGCCGTCTCGGCCTCGACCGCGAAGCAGCGAATCGCCGGGTTCATCCCCTTGACCGCCGTGCTTGCGCCCGCAAACAGACCGCCGCCGCCGCATGGTGTGACCAATGCTTCGAGGTCGTAAACCTCTTCGAGCATTTCAAGTGCACAAGTTCCCTGCCCCGCGATGATGAGATAATCGTCGTAGGGCGGGACGAGCAGCAACCCCTCGCGCTCGCCGATTTGTCGTGCGAAAGCCTCACGGTCGTCTCGCTGCCGGTCATAAAAGATGACCTCCGCGCCGTAGCCTCTGGTCGCCGCAACTTTCGACTGCGGGGCATCGGTCGGCATCGCAATCACGGCGCGCACTCCGGCCTCTCGCGCCGCCAGCGCGACCGCCTGCGCGTGATTCCCCGAAGAGAAAGCGACCACGCCGCGCCGCCTTTCATCTTCCGTCAATGAGAGAATCTTATTTGTCGCCCCGCGTATCTTGAACGCTCCGGCGCGCTGCAAATTCTCGCACTTGAAAAACACGCGCCGCTCCGTGCCCGCCGCGAGGGAAGCCGCTTCGTCAAAAGCACGCGAACTCAAGACCGGCGTGCGATGCACATGCGAGCGGATGCGCTCTTCAGCGTCTTCGATATGTTTGAGCGTTAGCATCATAAAAAAAGTTGCGAGTGACGAGTGATGAGAAGAGAGATGTTTTCAACTCATCACTCGTCACTTGTCACTGCTTTCGTCTCTGCTTTTGCAGCATCTTCAACTTCCATTTCAAAGACTTCGGCGAAGCGTCTGATGATGCGGTCTTCGACTTCGTGGAGTGAGAGTTCGCGCCCCAGAATCTCTTTCAACGAGGTGACGGGTTCGCCTTCGCAAGGGACGATGAGACGGAAGAAGCTGAGGTCTGTATTGACGTTGAGGGCGAAGCCGTGCGTCGTCACCCAGCGGGAAATGTGGACGCCGATGGCGGCGACCTTGCCGCGTTCGGTGTGCACACCTGTCAGACCTTTAATCGGGAAAGTCTCGACATGAAAATCTCGAAGCGCGCGCATCAGAGTTTCTTCGAGGTCGCGGACATAACGGTGTACGTCCTCACGGTCTGGACTCAGATTGATGACTGGATAGCCGACGAGTTGCCCCGTGCCGTGATAGGTCATCTTGCCGCCGCGATTCGTCTCGATGACAGAGACGCCGCGCGCCTCCAACTCGGCGGGCGTGGCGAGAATCGCTTCGGCGCTCGCGCGCCTGCCGATGGTCAAAACGTGCGGGTGCTCGACGAGCAGGAGCGTATCAACTTGTGCACGCTCTTTGACGGCGCGCTCCGTCTCTTTCTGAATCTGGTAGGCTGCGCCGTATTCGAGTCGTCCGAGGCGGCGAACTTTTAGTGTCCTCTCTCGCATCGCATGTTCATCACGCGCATCCGTCGCCGGGGCGGCGCGCTTCGGTTCGGTTCGTTTATTCTCGTTTGATTGTAGCAGCGCGAGCGCACGGGCGGCGAATGAGACGGCGCAAGATGTGCGGGGACGCCCAAAGCGTGGGCGTGCTTGACGTGGGGCGTTAAAACGAGAATAGTTTGCGGGCAAGCATACGTTTAAAGACCTTTGAAGGAGGACGTATTTTGAAATCTCTTTTAGCAATTCTGACTATTGTCTTACTGCTCTCTCCGACCTTCGTGGACGCACAGACGCGCGGGCGGCGCGCGACCTCGACGCAGAAGCGGCGCGGCGCGGCGTCACAGACGCCGGCGCAACGTGATGCGGAAGCATTGACGGCGGCGCGCGGGCGTGTCGCCGAACGGATCAAGGTGCTGGCGCAGTTCATCTATCTCTATGGTGGCATCGCCAACGACATCGAAGTTGCAGACCAGCAAGCGCAACGCGGCGCGGCCTCGCCCGATCTGGTTCAGTTGACGAACAAACGCAGGGCGGCTTTGCAGACGGGACTGCGTGACGTGCGCGCCGGATTAGACCAACTCGAACAGGATTTTCGTACGACCGTCGGCTTCGAGCGTTACTACACGCGGCTCGCGGGCGTGACGGCGGCAGCCGCCGACGCCGAAGAGAGCATCACGGCGGGACAACTCAAGCGCGCCGGAAAGACCCTCGTCCAAATCGTCAATCAACTGACAGACACGCTGGCGGAAATGTAGAAGGGCGAGAGGTCGGAAGTCAGAGGTCGGAGGTCAGAGGTTAGAGGTCAGTGAAAAACAGAAGGCCGGAGGTTAGCATTTCTTTCACTAACCTCTAACCTCTGATCTCTGACCTCTTTTCTTATTTCGGCTTCGGCACGTAATAGCCCTGACGTGCGCGGACGCGGAGTTCGGTGCGGGCGGGCGTGCGGACTTTGATGCCGAGATATTTGCCCGGTGGGGCTTCGCTGTTCGAGTAATATTGGAGCAGATATTGGCCGCGTAGTTCGGCGGCAATCTGTCGAAAGACGGCGTCGAGGTTTTCCAGCTTTTCGGGTACGAAGGACGAGCCGCCGGTTGTCTCCGCGACCTGTTGCATACCTTGTTGGGCGCGCGTGCTGATTTCGTTGAGTCTGACGGAAGGGCCGCCCGGATTAATCGAGTAAAAGACGGCGTCGGCCTGTTGCACCGTGCGCTCGACTTCGGCGACGGCGCGACGGTGGCGCTCCTGCAAATTCTTGCGCGCCTGTGCCGGGACAACTTCGTTGCGCGCTTCGGCGCGAGCTTCGGCGACGGTCGAGTTTCGCACGATGTCGCTGAAATTATCGTCGCCATCGGTGATGACGACAATCACGCGGCGGTTGCGTCCCGGCGCATTGTCGGCGAGATACTTCGCCGCGCTTTTAACAGTGTCATAAAAAGCGGTCGGCGTCGGAGCGTTCGCGGCGGGAATCGTGAGCAGTTTCGCCGTCGTGATTTCCGCCGAAGCGAGCGGCTGTTCGAGGCGCGGCTTGTCGCTAATGGTAAAGATGGCCGCCCTATCCACAGGCTTCAAAACTTGCTTCAGGAAACGAACCGCCGACTCCTGCTGAAATGTGAAAAAGCTTTTCTGCGTGACGCTGCTTGAAATGTCGAAGAGAATGGCAATGTCAAGCGGAACCTGATCCGGGTCGCCCATCTCTGCAATCTCCTGCGCACGCCCTTCTTCTTCGAGACGAAAATCCGTCTTCTGTAATCCCTGTACGGCTTCGCCCGCCGCGTTCGTCACCGAGACGGGAACGACGACTAGATTCGAGGTCACGCGAATCACTTCGTCGTCGTCGTCAACTGTCGCGGACGGCGAGGCCGTGGGTTTCGGCGTCGCTTCGGGCGTGGGCTGCGATTGAGGCGGAGACGTGGAAGTTGAAGATTGCGCTGGTCTCACGTTGGAAGACGATACGGGCGGCGAGAGTTGACGCGCCGAAGCGGCGTCCGGCGTCTGCGTGGGCACGGCGACGGCGCGCGTCTGTGTCCTTGACGGCGCAAGGCGCGGGACGGCGATGGGCGTCGGCGTGCTGCGTGCAGTCGCGCCGCGTGTGGTCGTCGTGCGGGTCGTGCGCTTTTTTTGACGCGTCCGCTCACTGGCCTTCTGCGTGCCGGTCGTCATCTGGACGAAAAGAAACAACAGCGCCCCGCACACGAGCGCCAGCGTCCGAAAGTGTCCCGTTCTCTTCCGCGCGTTTATCACTTTCCTATCCCTTGCGATGTGAAGACAGGCGACCCCACGTCGCACCGTGCGAACCGGGTCGCCTGTCAATGTTGATTATCCGTTGTCCGGCCTTGCCGCCCCCTCTGCTGCTATTACTGCTGCTATTGCTATTGAGACGGTGTATCGCTGGACGGACGTGTGATAACGGGCGCGCTCTGCATCAATCCGCGATTGACGAGCACGCGCACTTCGACGCGACGATTCTGCTCGCGTCCCTCTCTCGTGTTGTTGTCTGCGACGGCCTGCGATGAGCCATACCCGAACGGCGTGATGATGCGGCGCAGAGGGATGCGATGCTCTTCCGCGAGGTAGCGGACGACTGCATCGGCGCGTTTCTGGCTAAGGCGGCGATTCAACTCCGTCCCGCCCTCCGCACTCGCAAAGCCCGCGATTTCAATCACGTAACCTTTGGCGGCGAGAGCCTGCTTCGCAATATCGTCAAGCTGCGTCTTGGCTTGTGGCAAAAGCACGGCGCTACCAACTCTGAAGTTGACGGTGACGCTCTGCTGCGGCGCGTAGTCGTCGAGTGCCGAGATGCGTTCGTTCGTCGAGTTGACTCCGGCGACCGCCGCATCGGCGGTATCCTGCGCCGCCTTCGCGCCGCCGCGCGCGGCATTCGAGACGGCCGCCAATTCATCCAACTGGCCGGAGAGGCGTTGCGAGTTCTGTTCGACCTGTCCGATGCGGTTCTCGGCTGAGCCGACGCGACTCTCGACCGGATCAACGCGGGCTTCCAGAGAGCGTGCGACTCTCAGATCAGACTCGTTGAAGCGAACCTTCTCCGCGACGAGTTGGCCGGACGAGTCCCCGCGTCCTTCAACTTCGAGACTGAGTCCGCGCAGGATGCTCGTCACTCCGTAATTCGTGCCGCCGCGCAGGAAGCCGCCCTTCGTCTTGACGCTCGTCTGGTCGTTCAAAACGACGACGGTGCTCACACCGTTGGCGTCCTGTACGGTGAACGTGTCGGCGTCGCGGCGTGTGACGACGCCGTTGATTTTCATCTTCTGGCCGTTGGCGACCGCGCGCGAGTTGGCCTGCGCGGAGCCACCAGCGGAGTCTGTGCCGCCGGTTGTTTGGGCGAATGTTTGAGGCGCTAGGATGAGCGCCAGCGTGAAGGTGAACAGTGATATTTTGATTCTTCTCGAACCCGTCATGGTCATTCTTTTAATCTCCATCATGCGAAAATCGTCGGGCAGCTTTCGCGCTCGTCCTCCTCTTCCGCGTTTCAAGCGGCGAACGCTTCCGAACTGCGTTTGATGCGAGCCATCGGAATCGCCGGATGTTCTCTGAAACGGTCAACGCGCCCGTCGCCCTATGGAGGCCGAGCGCCGTCCCCGCCGAATACGAAAACCGAACCTTGCGAGGCTTTTCTTTGTTTGCTTGAATCTGTCCCGAAAGTTTTATCACACGGACGGGACAAGTCAAGAGCTTAGGATGGAGACTAAGGCCGCAGCGGTTGCGCGGAACTTATTTGTCATCGAATTGCTAGCCGAACGCAACATTCGCCCGCACCCGAAACTCATCGCGATAAGCACAAAGATTGAGAGCCGTCTTCGTTAGCGTCCCGCGTCTTGGCGTCTTGGCGTGAGAATC
>CAXTRQ010000011.1:0-7670 GCA_964246705.1 uncultured Pyrinomonadaceae bacterium | reverse complement strand
TAATAATATTTTCCCCCCCATTAGCCAAACACGCCAAGACGAACACGGATGCCACACGCGCAAAAAGCCGCGCCCCCTTATCACAGGAAACGCGGCCTCATGTTTTAGCTCACGAGCGGAGGGAAAACTTAAACCGTAAACTGCCCCGCTTCGAGAATCTGTTTGACGTAGCCGAGGAAGCGTTCGGCGTCCGCCCCGTCAATGATGCGATGATCGAAGCTCAGGGCAAAGTAGGCCATCGTTCTAATCCCGATGTACTCGTCGCCTTCGGGCGAGGTCATCACCTTCGGTCGCTTCTCAATCGTCCCGACGCCGAGAATGGCGACCTGCGGCTGGTTGATAATCGGCGTGCCGAAAAGACCGCCGAAGACGCCCGGATTGGTAATCGTGAACGTCCCGCCGCCGACTTCGTCGGGTTTGAGTTTCTTTGTGCGTGCGCGATCCGCGAGGTCGTTGGCGGCGCGTGCGAGTCCTGCAATCGAGAGGTCGTCGGCGCGTTTAATGACGGGCACGATCAAGCCCCAGTCGAGCGCGACGGCCATGCCGAGATTGATGTCGCGCTTGTAAATAATCTGGTCGCCGCTGACCTGCGCGTTGAAGATAGGAAACTGCCTTATCGCCTGCGTCACGGCCTGAAAGATAAACGGCATAAAGGTCAGCTTCGTGCCCGCGCTCTGCTGGAAGGCGGCGCGCTGCTGCTCGCGCAATTTGGCGATGCGCGTCATGTCTATTTCATAGACGGTCGCGACGTGCGCCGACGTGCGCTGCGACAAAATCATGTTCTCCGCAATCTTGCGGCGCATGACGCTCATCGCCTCGACGCGGTCGCCCTCGCCCGGCTGAACGGGCAGCGGTGCGGGCAGCGTCGGCGCTTGAGATGTTGTAGGAGTGGCGGGCGCGGCTGTCGGAGCGGCGGTCTGCGCGCCCGATTCGATGAAGCTCAGAATGTCGTTCTTCGTGACGCGACCCGACGCGCCAGTGCCTTCGAGTTGCGCGATGTTAATGTTGTGCTCGGCGGCGATCTTACGCACGAGCGGGGAAGAGCGCGTCCGGCGTAACTCCTCGACCGTCTGCGCGTCGCCGTTGTCGCCCGCACCGGCTTGAGTTGGAGAGGCCGTCTGGCCTTCCTGTCCCTCCTGTTTCGCGCCCGGTCGCTGGTCGTCATAACTTCTTCCCGCCATCTCGGACGCTTCGGGCGCAGCCGCAGAAGCTTGAGGCGGCGTCGAAGGAGGTGGCGGCGGAGGCGGCGCAGCGGCGGCAGCCTGACTCGCAGGCGAGGTAACGGCAACCACGGAAGGTGCGCTCGGCGGCGGAGGCGGCGCGGCTTCGGTGGCAACAGGCGCGGCGGCGGGCGCTCCCGCCCCGCTTCCGTCGCCGATGAAGGCAACCACTTTATTGACTTCGACCGTGTCGCCTTCTTTGAAGAGAATCTCGGTCAGTGTTCCAGCGACGGGCGAAGGAATCTCTGCGTCAACCTTGTCGGTCGAAATCTCAAAGAGCGGCTCGTCGCGCTCGACGCGCTCGCCGACCTTCTTCAACCACCTCGTAATCGTCCCCTCGGCGATGGACTCGCCCATCTGCGGCATGACAACTTCTGTGCTCATAAAGTCTCCGGTAATCAGCAATCACTTTTTAGTTATGTGTTAGTCAACCGTCGTCAGTAACAGCAATCTTGACCAGCTTAAGTTTCAGACTGAAAACTGAAAACCGAAAACTGTTTACTGACTACTTCTTTAATATGCTGCTAACTTGCGCGCCGCGTCCACCACGTCTTTCACTTGCGGCAGGTGATATTCTTCGAGCGGCGGCGAATAAGGCACGGGCGTATCAATCGCCGCGACCCTGACGACGGGCGCATCGAGCCACTCGAAGGCTTCTTCGGCGATGAGCGCCGCAATCTCTCCGCCGATGCCGCCCGTGCGCGCCGCTTCGTGCAGGATGAGCGCCTTGCTCGTCTTCTTCACCGAAGAGAGAATGGCATCTCTGTCCAGAGGCGCGAGCGTGCGCAGGTCTATCACCTCCACGTCTAAGCCTTCCTTCTCCAATTCTGCGGCGGCGTCGAGCGCGTTCAAGACCTGCGCGCCGAAAGTTATGATGGAGAGGTCGCGGCCTGCGCGGCGTGTGCGCGCTTTGCCGATCTCAACGATGTAGTCGTCTTCGGGCAATTCTTCGCGCAGTCGCGGCAAACGATAAAGTTTCTTGTGCTCGAAGTAGAGGACGGGGTCAGGGTCGCGGATTGCCGCCTTGATTAAACCTTTGGCGTCGTAGGCGGTCGAAGGCTCGACAATCTTCAGCCCCGCCGTGTTGAGAAAGAACGCCTCGGCGTTGACCGAATGGAACGGCCCGGAATGGACGCCCGCGCCGCAGGGGCCGCGAAAGACCGTCGGCAATGCCGCGCCCCAGCGATAGCGGCATTTAGCCGCGTAGTTCGTCAGCATGTCAAAGCCGGGCGAGATGAAATCTATAAACTGAAACTCCGCGACCGGACGCATTCCCATGAGCGCCGCGCCGCAGGCCGCGCCGACAATCGCCGCCTCGGAAATCGGCGTATCAATCACGCGCTCTTCGCCGAACTCGTCCAACAGACCGTCCGTCACCTTAAACGCGCCGCCGTATGTCCCGACATCTTCGCCGATGATAAACACGGACGCGTCGCGCTCCATCTCTTCCCATAGCCCCTGCCGGATGGCTTCGACGAAGGTCACGACGCCGCCCCGCGCAGGCCGATTCGATTTGTGCTCTTTCTTAGTTGCGGTTGACATCAGTTTTCTATTCGCGCGCCAACAAGCGTCGCTTCGCACCTGAACGATTTATTTCAAAAAGACGTTAACAGTCATGCGTCTCAACGCATCTTCACCTAGCTGTCCACGTCGTAAAAATGCCAGATCGTCACCGTTGATGAGTTCGATGTCTGCATAAACCAAGCCCGTCGCACCACTCCTTTCCATGCGTTGCCCGCACGACCCGCTGGCGACAGCCGGGTTCGTGGCAACGGTATATGAAGCAAAGGGTGGTTTGCGATCTAAGACTTTGAGCATCATCTCTCCAAGACTTTGGGACGGAACGCGGGCGGCACGATTGAATTATCGAAGACGCCGTAAGCGGCCTTCTCCGGGTCGGGCATCGGCGAAGATTCAGCCCACGCCGAATCCTCCTCGACCTCGCGCTTCACATCAGCAGTTATCTCATCCAGTTTTTCGCGCGTCGCAATGGCTTGGGAAATCAAGTGGCGTTCATAGCGTTCGACGGGGTCGCGCCGTTCCCATTTCTCAAGTTCACCCTCCGGCAAGTATCTCTGATCGTCGTGCTCGGCGTGGCCTTTGCGCCGGTAGGTCTTCGCCTCGATGATGCAAGCCCCGCCTCCTTCGCGCGCAAACCGGGCGGCGCGCTTCGTCACTTCGTAACAGGCGATGATGTCGTTGCCGTCAACTATGTGACCGGGGATACCGTAGCCAGCGGCCTTGTCTGCGAGATGGCGGACGGCGGTCTGTTTCGAGGTCGGCGTCGAGTAGGCGTACCAGTTGTACTCGGCGACGATGATGACCGGGAGACGCTGCACGGCGGCGAAATTCAATCCTTCGTGAAACGCGCCCGTGCTCATCCCGCCGTCCCCGATATAGGCGACGGCGACGAGGTTTTTCTTCTGCATGCGCCCGCCGAGCGCGATGCCAGTCATCACCGGAATCATATCGCCGAGATGCGAGATGGGGCCGATGAATCCCTTTTGAACATCCCCGAAATGGATATTCAAATCACGCCCCTCCGAAGGCCCCCACGCCTTCGCCATGTACTGCGCGAAAATCTCGCGCGGGCGAATGCCCTTGACGAGCACCGCGCCGAGGTCGCGGATAAGCGGGGAGATAAAATCCTGCGCTTCCAGAGCGTAGGCCGTGCCGACCGCCGTCGCCTCCTGTCCGAGCGAGCGAAAGACGCCGCCGACCACTTTCGTCTGGCGATAGAGATTAACCAGCCGCTCTTCCACGAGCCGCGTCAGCATCAGGTAACGATACAACTCAAGCATCTGCTCCGGCGCAAGCGTCGTTTCGCTCGTGCAGACGAGTTCGCCCGCTCCGTTCAACGGATCGCTCGACGGAATCCCATCCGCCCACTCTTCCGCCACGCCGGACGATTGTCGCGCCGCCACATCTTTCTTTGCTTCCTCGCGCGCGGCCTTGTTCTTGCCGCCGGAGTTTGAAGCGCCTCTGCGCTGCGTTGCCTGTTTCATAAAAGTTCAATCATAAGTGACAAGGGACGAGGGACGAGTTGAAAACAGCTTTGCTCTCGACACACCTGATTCATTAAGCATCGCTGCTTGAGGTTTTCCTCGCTACTTGTCACTCGTCACTGCTTTTAAAAATGAATTGTTAAGTCGTGGATGCCTTCGGCGGCTTCCATGATCGCCTCGGAGACGGTCGGGTGCGCGTGGATGGCGCGTCCCAACTCTTCCGCCGTGGATTCGAGGTGCATAGCGACGATGCATTCGTGAATAATTTCGGTCGCGTGCGGGCCGATGATGTGGACGCCTAAAAGTTCATCGTAGCGCGTCTCGCTGACGACCTTCACGAAGCCCTCCTCTTCGCCGAGGATGCGCGCCTTGCCCGAAGCCGAGAAGGGAAACTTGGCGACCTTGACATCGTAGCCCGCCTCGTGCGCCTTCGCTTCGGTTAAGCCGACAGAGGCGATTTCCGGGTCGCAGTAAGTGCACGACGGAACGTGGCGCATATTGATCGGCTGCGCCTTGTGTCCGGCGATTTGCTCGACGGCGAGGATGCCTTCTTTCGATGCCAGATGCGCCAGCCACGGTGTCGGTATCACGTCGCCGATGGCATAGACGTTCGGCTCGTCCGTGCGGCAGAATTCGTCCACCTGAATCGCGCCGCGCTCGACGCGTATCTTCGTCCCTTCCAATCCCAGCCCTTCGACGTAGGGCATCCGTCCGACGGCGACGAGCAGCATCTCGGCTTCGAGCGTCACGGCTTCGCCCTTCGCGCTCTGGCCTGAGACGCGTACGCCCGCGTCCGTGCGTTCCACCTTCTCCAGTTTCGTCCCCGTGAGCGCCTTGATTTTGCGCTTGCGGAATGATTTCTCAAGCTCTCTGGAAATCTCTTCATCTTCGAGCGGCATCAATCGCGGCAGGAGTTCGACCAGCGTCGTGTCCGCGCCGAAACGCGAATAGACGGAGGCGAATTCGACGCCGACCGCGCCCGAACCCAAGACGATCAGAGACTTCGGCACTTCCTTCAATTCGAGGATGTGATCGCTGTTGACGACGCGCTCGCCGTCCGTCTCGAAACCCGGAATCGGTCGCACCACGGAGCCGGAAGCGATGATGATATTTTTCGTCTCAATCGTCTGCTTCTCCCCGCCCTCGCCCGCGCCTGTGACTTCGACTTTGCCGGGCAGCGCGAGGCGGCCTGTGCCGTTAAAGACCGTCACCTTGTTCTTCTTCATCAAGAACTCGACGCCCTTGGCGTTCTTCATCACGATCTTTTCTTTGCGCTTCTGCACGTCGGCGAAGGCGAGCTTAATCTCGTTGGCCTGCACGCCGAAGTCCGCCGCGTGCTGCATCTGCTCGTAGATATGCGCCGACATCAAAAGCTGTTTGGTCGGGATGCAGCCGCGTAGGCCGCAGGTTCCGCCGAGCCGCTTATCCTTCTCCACGAGCGCGACCTTCAATCCAAGCTGCGCCCCGCGAACCGCCGCCACATAACCTCCGGGGCCGCCGCCGATAATCGTCACGTCAAACTGTTCCGTTGCCAATTTTTTCTCCTCAAAACCAGTGACGAGTGACAGGTGACGACCGCCGAGTTGAAAACAGCTTTCCTCTCAACACTCCTCACCGATTACTAAAAACTGAAAACTAAAACCTGACGGCTGTTCCCCGTTTTGCTCGTCACTCGTCACTATCGTAGATTCTTCTTCCACTCTTCGATCTGCGCCGCGTGTTGCGCGTGATGATGAATGGCGACGCCTTCCGTGAATTTATAGACGCCGGACTTTTCGTCAACCTCGTCGGGCAGCGTTTCGAGCAGCCCGACGAACGACGCGTGCACCTCATCGAACTCGCCCCGCACTTCGCCCATCGAGCGTTCGCGGCGGCGCTCGCCGGCATCGGCGGTGGACGTATAAATAGCCTCGTTGTCGAGAGGCTTGCGCTGGTAAGTGCCCTGCTGAATCTGCTGGATGGACTCCGCGCCGACGCGCTCCCACGCGACGATGTGCGAGAGCGCATCCTTCACAGACCACTGCGGGTTGAGTCCGATGCTCGTCGCCTGCGGCTCCGTTAAACCTTCGAGCGCCGTGGTCAATTTCGCGTGCGACTCGCGCACGCGCTCTAACAGTTCAGTCTTTTTCATAGTTTCTCACCGAACAAGTTTATGAGTTGATAAAACCCTCGCAAGGGAGCGCACGCCGCGCCCCTGCGGTGTGTGCGCGAAATTCTCCGCTCCGGGTTTGTGAAGCCCTCTCTCGATGCAGATTCGCGTTGTTGTGTGCTTTTTCAAACAAGCATTATAGACTGACGCGCGCCGTTACTCCAATCGCCGACGCGCCGTGTGAGTCTCTTTATTCTTTGAACAACTCCTGATAATCGCCGACCAATCTATCGAGTTTCGCTTTGAAACCCGCATCGCTCATCGAATTGTCGAGATACTTTGTCTGCAACCCCGACAGGCGCGCAGTATTATCCACTTCGCTCTCCAGCAGCCGCGCTCTCGCCTCCGCGCTCTCCTTCGCTTTCACGCTCGCTCGGGCTGCGACGATCTTCGCTCTCAAATCGCCCCGGCGCGTGTCCAACAACTTCTGCGCCTCCGACAGCCCCGCCGAAGCATCCGGCGCGCTCTCAATCTTTTTCAAAAGCTCATCCGTGAACACACGGACTTCCCTTAACGTCCCATCAAAACTCTCTTCCACGCCGGACGAGCGCGCCGCCTGCGAGTTAGACGCAAGCGGCGGCGACGGCGCACTACTATTGCAACCCGCCGCCCAGACGCCGCCGAGCGCGACGAGTAATCCACACGCAATCTTTTTTCGCATTCTCACTCCACAGGATTTTTTGGAAGCGTTATGATGTAACAAAGGGCGAAATTGAAAGTCAAACCGCCGACCGCCTCCTTCGCGCGTGCGGGTCTTAACTTGACAGACCCTAAACCGGCACACTTAACGAGGACAACACAAACATGATACACACCGAAGGCTTTCTCAAATTAGTTAACGACGCCAAAACACGCATTCGCGAAATCTCCGTCGCAGATGCCCGCACACGTCTCTCGTCCGGCGACGGTGAGGCCATCCATCTCATAGACGTGCGCGAAGACAACGAATGGCAAGCCGCCCACGCCGCCGGAGCAAAGCACTTAGGGCGCGGCATCATCGAACGCGACATCGAAACCCAAATCCCCGACAAACACACCGAACTGATACTCTACTGCGGCGGCGGCTACCGCTCCGCCCTCGCCGCCGACAACCTCCAACGCATGGGCTACACCAACGTCCACTCCATGACCGGAGGCTGGACGGCATGGCAGGAATCCGGCGCGCCAATCGAAACAGAATAAATGTTAAGGAGAGTTTGGAAATCAAGAAGAAACTCGGCGACCACAGCGGCATCGCCAGCACTCTTGGATAGTTAGGGATACTTGCAAAGCATCCTTCAGGAGTAAAGCTAACGC
>CAXTRQ010000010.1:0-64395 GCA_964246705.1 uncultured Pyrinomonadaceae bacterium | reverse complement strand
GCCCGGAGGTATTACACGTCCAGCCGGTTCCGCCGGTCGGAGTGGTGGGCGTCAGCCCCGCCGGTAGTGTGTCCGTGACGGTGACGACCCCGCTCGTCGTCGCGCCGCCCGCGTTGCCCACAGTAATCGTGTATGTCCCGTTCTGTCCGCGCGTGAAGTTGCCGGTATGAGTTTTAGTAATCGTCAAATCGGGCACGCCGTTAATGGTGGTCGGGTTGCTCGAAGAGTCGTTGCCGGTGTTGGTTTGTCCGCCGCCGGAGACGGAGGCCGTATTGGTGACGCTCGACGGCGCGTTGGTCGCAACATTGACGACGAGGGTGATGACCGGGTAACTGCCGCTCGCCGCGAGCGCGTCTGAGCGTGTGCAGGTCACGGTCTGCCCGGAGGTATTACACGTCCAGCCGGTTCCGCTTCCCGTCGGAGAGCTTAGTCCTGTAGGCACCGTATCCGTTACCGTTACCGTTCCGCTCGTCGCCGCCCCGCCAGCGTTGGTGACGGTGAGTGTGTAACTGGCGCTCGCCTGACCTTGCGCAAAGTTGCCAACGTGCGTCTTGGCAATCGTGAGGTCGGCGACGCCGTTGATGGTTGTCGGGTTGCTGGCTGTGTTGTTGCCCGAGTTGCTGTCATTGCCGCCGGAGACGGAGGCCGTGTTGGTCAGGCTCAACGCCGAGTTTGAGGCCACGCTGACAGGAACGCTGATGGCCGGATAGCTGGTGCTTCCGTTCAGTGCGTCGGAGCGCGTGCAGGTCACGGTCTGCCCGGAGATGCTGCACGTCCATCCAGTCCCGGTCGGCGTTCCCGGCGCGAGTCCGGCGGGCAAGATGTCTGTGACCGTGACCGTCCCGCTGGAGGCGAGTCCGCCTGAGTTGGTAACGACGATTGTGTATGTGCCGCTTTGTCCCTGCGTAAAGTTGCCGACGTGCGTCTTGGCAATCGTGAGGTCGGCGACGCCGTTGATGGTTGTCGGGTCGGCGTCCGAGTTGTTGCCCGAGTTGCTGTCATTGCCGCCGGAGACGGAGGCCGTGTTGGTCAGGCTCAACGCCGAGTTTGAGGCCACGCTGACAGGAACGCTGATGGCCGGATAGCTGGTGCTTCCGTTCAGTGCGTCGGAGCGCGTGCAGGTCACGGTCTGCCCGGAGATGCTGCACGTCCATCCAGTCCCGGTCGCGGGCGAAGGGGTTAGCCCTGCGGGTAGAGTGTCTGTGACCGTGACCGTCCCGCTGGAGGCGAGTCCGCCTGAGTTGGTGACGACGATTGTGTACGTCCCGCTTTGTCCCTGCGTAAAGTTGCCGGTGTGGCTTTTGTTGATCGTCAGGTCGGTTGGGAGCGCGACGGCCTTCGTCACACTGCTGCTGTCATTTGCCGGTACATGATCGAAGGTCGTGCTTGAGACGGACGCGGTATTGGTGACGCTCGGCGCGGCGGCGGCTCCGACGCCGACCGTCAGCGTAATCGCAGGCAGAGTTGTACCGTTCGCCACAGGCCCCGGCGTCGTACAGGTCACGACACCGCTTGTAACGCTGCAAGTCCAGCCCGTGCCCGTGCCCGAAACATACGTCAGCCCGCTCGGCAGAGTGTCGGTCACGGTGATGGGGCCGCTGGCGCTGTGCGGCCCGTTGTTCGTCACCGAGATGTTGTAGACGGCGTTGGAGCCGACGACGAAGGTGCTCGCGGAAGTCTTGGTGATGGACAGGTCGGCGTACTTCGGCATCCCGGCCAAGTCATACAAATCTATGGCCTGCGACGCGATGACCGTGGATGCGCCCGTCGCCGGGTTGATGGTTTGGAAGTCGTCAGGTGAATTGCTCTCCACGCCGTAGAGTTTGCCGCCGCCCGCAAAAGCGAGGCCCGCGAGGTTGGTCTGACCGAGGAGGCCGATGGCGGTCGCTGTTTTGGCGGTGATGTTAATCGTATAGAGCCGTGAGGTGGCTTCTTGCACGGCGTAGAGCGTGCCGTCGGGTGCGAAGGCGATGTCTCCGCGAATGTCATTCGGGAGTCCTGTGATAGTGCCGAGGTTTGTCGCCGCCCCGTTGATCGTGCTGATAGTGTAGAGGCGGGACTCATCGTCCATCCCGTAGAGTGTGCCAGCGGCGTTGAAGGCGAGTTTCGGAAAGTCTGGAATGTTGTTTCCGACTCGACCGATGATCGTATTGGCATTTGTCGCGGGGTTCCACGACGCAACACGAGCGTTCGTCACGTTATATTCCGTGTAGAAAATCATGCCGTCACTGGAGCGACGCGCGATGGCTATCGAACTGAACGTGAGCGTGCCTGCGGTTGTCAACGCCCCCGTCGTAGTGTTGACGGAGTAGATCGTGAACGGCGAAGCCCAGTTGTTGGCATAGAGAGTATTATCGGCGGCGCGGACGGTCTGAACAGCGAGACAGGCGACGAGCGCCAGCACGAGGGCGCGCGCAGCGATTCCCGCTCGCGCCCTGAAGCGGGCGAGCCGGCGACCTCGATGCCTTAACGCTGTGGTTAAGTTCACGACCATCTCCTACACCAAAGAGACCACTATTGACAGCGCCTTACGCCTCAATGTTTTTCGTCTCTGCTTTCATGTTGTGTGCTCGGCGTTAGTCCCTCGCGCGAGGTGCCGAAAAGATCGAAGAGGTTGGAGAGCTTCGACGAGATAGTGAAGTAGAAACCGCGCCGACCGTTGACGACTAAGCTTCCGGCAGGTTCGCTCGCGCCCGTCCAGTTATAACCGCCGCCGACGCGTAAGTCCGGCATCACCCAGTAGCCAAGCTCCGCTCCGAAAGAGGTACGCCGCGTCATGCTGCTCGGTTGCGTGAGCATCCGCATCTCGCCTGCCGCGTCGAAATACTTGCCGAAGTGATAGACGATACGCCCCTGCCCAAGATACGTCAGAGACGAGACCCGCACCACCTCCGGCGTGCCCGCGTCGTTGAACTTCAAGGCGAAACGTCCATAGAGTTCCACGTCTCGCGTCGCCTGCAAATACATATCGGTCGAGAGCATGTCGGCGCGGTCGCGCATGCCGCCTTCAGTGTCGCCGCCCGTCGTCGTTGACCCCAGGGTGCTCTGTGAGATGTCGCGGTGAGTGTAACTAAACAGTAGCCCCGCCCGATCCGTGTGCAGAGGTCGCCACGCAAGCGCGGCGGTGGCGCTCATGGATGAATTGTCGCTCCCCTGAAAACCGGCGTGCGAGAGTTGCACGCGTCCGAGAGTCGTGAGGTTGTCGGCGAGACGCCCCGCCGCGCCGAGCGTCAAGACGGAGGCGAGTCCACCGCGATCACGCAGTTCATAGCGCGCCGAGGAGCGGAAGTTCTCCGTCGGCTGCCAGCCCATCCCGAAGCTCGCGCTGTTGAAGCTTTCACCGTTGCCTGCGAGATGGATACCGCGCTCGTAGCCGAGATCGAGCGAGAACTGTTTGTTGAGGGCGAAGCGGTTCGAGAGGCCGATGACGGCGAAGCTGTCCGTGCCGTTGATGCCGTTCTCAAGCTGGTAACGGGTGGCGAGATTGGCATAACGACCGAGCCGCGTTTCGACGCCGATGGCCGTCTCGCTTCTTGCGCCGGTCGCCACGAAGCCGGTCGCGCTCGCGTCGCTGATGGGCACAATCGGCGCGGAGGCGAGGCGCTGCGTGAAGAAGAGACGCGTGAATTGATTCCATTGATAGTTGGCCGCGAGCGTCGTCTGGTCGGGATAGGTCGGATCGGCTTCGGTCAAATTCTGTTCGCGCTTGACGGAGAGTTGCAGTTTGTCTGTCGCCTGCCACTCCGCGCCGACGGTCAACAAATTCGAGTTCGTTTCGCGGTCGTTCGTCTTGTCGTTCAGGCGGCGGAAGTCGTAGCCGACATTGACGTGAAGGCGGTCGGTGACGTTTTCCGTCCAGAACAGAGAGCCGGTCATGCGTTCGTTGTCGACGTTGGCGGTGCGGTTGCGTTCGTTCATCAGACCGAAGCGCACGGTCGAAGTCTTGCGCGCTTTCATCTCAAAACTCGCTTCGGTATGCTGCGAACCGGGCGTCACGGTCGCGCCGAAAGGATTGAGGAAGCCTTCATCGGCGCGCGCGTAACTGGCGCGCACAACGCCCTCGCGCCAGCCCAAAGGCTGCTCCAACTGTACGCGATAAGCGTTGCCGTCGTGTCTCTCGTCCACGCCGCCCGCGCTGAAGAGATTCCCGCCCGACGCGACGCGTCCCTGACTCGTCGCCCATTCAAACTGAAGCTTACCGCCGCGCGGCAGACGCTTTTCGCCGTCGAGACCGGCGAGGATGAACGAGCCGAAATCGGCCTGTTTCTGATTGACGAGAGAGAGGCCGAGCCGCAAGCCTGCGCGCCGGAAGTTTTTAACGGCGCGTCCCGTATAGACCGCCGAGGTCATGCCCGTCGCGCGGTGCTCGTAGGTGACGACGACCTGCACGAGGTTGAGCGCAAAGTCGAAATTCGAGACGGGGCGCAGGAAGAACATTTGGCCGGTCGCGGCGTCGAGGTTGTAGTCGACCGAGCGAATCAGCGATTCACGCGAGATGATAATTTCAGGGTTGCGGCGGTCGCGCACTTCGAGCACCACCGTCTCCGAGCCGGGCATCACTTCCGTATGTGAGAGCCGCACGAGGCCAAGCGCGCCGCCCGGAAATACGTCGCGCGCGAAAGCCGTGTCGGGACGCGCCCCCGTCAACGCGACGAAATCGCCCTGCTCGTTCTCGACGTGAATTTTGACGCCCGTCAATTTGCGCGTGTATCCGGTGAGCGCCGAAGTTTGATTGTCCGTCTCGAAATCGCCGAACATGAAGTAGGAGCGCCCATGATCGAGACGCCCGTAGAGTTTCGAGTTCGATTGCGCGTCTTCATAACGCGTCGAAGAATCGCCGAAGAGCGGATAGGCGCGCTCAAGCGGGTCGAGTTGAAACAGCCGGTCATTGCCCGACGTGCGGTTCAAAGCGTGGTTGCTATCGTAAGCGAGCGTGAGCAGACTTCCGCGCCATAGTTGCCCGCGATAGAAGAAGGCGAGGCGGCTGCGGACGCTTCCCTGTTCGTCATGCAGAGCCATCTCCGGCGCGGCGTGTCCGATTGAAACTTCGGCGAGGCCGACCAGAATTGTCGGGCGAATCTCAGGCCTGATGCGAATCTCCGTCTTCGCATCAATCGTGCCCGTGCTGGCGCGCAACTGCGTCGCGCCCGGCGTGTTGTCGGCAACTAACTGCACGACGCTTTCGCCGCCGACGAGCGGAACAATCTGCTGATTCGAGTTCGCCGCCGACTGCTCGCGCTCCGTGCCGAGCTTTTCATCAGCACGCTTTTCATCAGCACGTTTTTCAGCCGCCGCGCCCTGCTCCGTCTCCTCACGCAAGAGTCTCCCGGCGCTCGCTTCGATGGCAATCGAAGAGTCTGCCGCCGCGTGTCCCCACTGATCGAAGGCGCGCACACGGACGCGCGTCGAATCCCGCCCGCCCGCGCTGAGTTCCATTTTGTCGGCGACGATTTCGAGACGCTTCGCGGGGCCGCGCCCATAGGCGACGAAGTCGACTGCCTCGCCGCGCGCGCCGTCGGGGCCGATGGCGGTGACTTTGATTTTGTTGGGGCCGGGCTGGACGTTGATGCCGACGAAGGTGAAAGTTGCGAGCGCGTTTTTACGGTCAACGCGCCGCTGGCCGATTTTCGCATCGCTGATGCGCTGGCCTTCGACTTCGACCGAGACCTTCCATGTTTCGTGAACGCGCGCTTCAATCTCCAGCGCGGCATTCGCCACGACCGCATCCGGCTCCGGCGAGATGATACGCAACTTTCCGGGTGCGACCGGCTCTAAGACTTCCGTCGAAGTAATCTCATATTTTCCGGAAGCGAGTGGCTTCGCGCTGTCCGGCTTGGAGACGGAAGAGCCGTTCGCGGCTTCGGCGTCGCGGTTTTTGTCGAACTCTGTGCGCGCGTCACGGCTCGCCGTTGGTAGGACTTGCTGCTGCCCGCCAGCATTCATCTGATTCAACGCCGAGCCTGTGGCGTCAACGCGGGCAGGGCTGGTCGCCGTCCCGGCAGATGATTCCTGCTCCTCGGTCGAACGCAGCGCAAAATTTTGGCGCAGCATTGCGCCGCCGCCGAGCGGTGTGCGTAGCAGGCGCGTCCAGCTTTGAGCGTCGCGGCGATTGGAATCGGCGAGTTTGTAGCCGTTGGGAAGCGTCACGGGATCGAGCGTGATGACCTGCGAGCCGTCGCCGACGGACGGGAAGTTGTATTGACCGGCGGAGTCCGTCACGACCGATTGCCCGTTGTTCAGATAAAGCCGCACTCCGGCCATCGCGCGCTCGCCATCGTCGAACAAGCCGTTGCCGTTCGCGTCTTCAAAAACGCGCCCGACGATAATCTGCTGCGTCGAGAAGACGCCGCTACGCACACGCACGGCAGCGCGCGCCGGAGCCGTCGCCGTCTGTTCGCCGGTCGGAAAGAGGCCGGAAGCCAGAGCCGTGTTGAACTGTTCGCCTTCGCGTGCGTTCGCGCCGACGCGGACGCGATAGGTGAGAATGGCGCGCGCGCCCGATGCGATACGACCGATGCGAAAAACGAGTTCACTCGCCGAAGCCGTTTCCGGTTCGATGCTGCGCGCGGGTTCCGGCTGATTCTCGACGCGCGCCGTGCCGGTCGCATAGTGGAATGACGACGGCAGCGTGTCGCGCACCACAACGTCTTCGACGACGACGCTCGTCGCGTTGTGTACCTCGACGCGGTAGGTCACGACATCGCCGATTTCGGCGGTCGGGCGGTCGGCAATCTTTGAAATTTCCAGCGCCGAGTTCTCGAACATCGGCACGTTCAACGCGAAGGCGGCGAGATTCGGAATCACCACCGCTTCATCCGTCAGCGTGAAGCTTCCGGGCTGCGCGATGGGCTGGCCGTCGAGAGCGCGCACGCCGAGCGTGAACAACCCGCCGGCCGCGACGCCCGGCGTGAGCGTCGCTTCAATCATGCGTGCGCGGAAACCCGGCGCGGTGATGTTAAGGAAGTAGCGAACTGGAAGTTGAGGCGTGCCGAGTTGTTCGGGCGCGAGGCCAAACGACCAGCGGCCTTGCGCATCCGTGTTGAAAGGATTGCTGTTGGTCTGGTTCGGCTCAGAGCCGTTGTTGGTCGTGAGCGCGACGGGCGTGCCGGCGTTCACGTCCGTCAACAGAGAGACATGCGCGCCGCTGACGGTCGAAGCGCCGACGCTGCGTCCTTCATAGACGAGGCCGAAGGGATTGACGACGGCGGTCGCGCTTGTCGAAGAAGTGGCGGGCGCATTCTCTGCCAAGACGACCGCCGTATTGACAAGCCCCGTGCCCGGCGCAACGCGCGACGTGACGCGCGCTTGAAACGAAAGCTGGACGAGCGTATCAATGTCGACTTCGGCGAGGTGCAGTTCGATGCGGCCAGCGTTGAAGCGGCCTTCGTCAGCATCTTCCGCATCCGTCAAAACACGATTTGCGAGTCGCAATGAACCGGAAACGTATTCGAGGCCGTCGGGCAGCGTGTCGCTCAGGCGAACGTTGCGCGCACGGATGTCGCCGCTGTTGCGGAAGTTGATAGTGTAGTTGAGCGTCTGCCCGACGGCGGCGGTCATGCGCTCTTTTCCTTCGACGAGCTTGGAGGGCGGCAGATGCGGGTCGTCGGGCGAAGTGAGCCGCGCGCCATTGCCGTACAAATTGATGATCGTGCCCGCGTCGGTGGCCGTGCTGCCGACTGACCCGACAACATTCGAGCGTGCCGCGAGATTAACGGAAAGGCGGCTGCCCGCTTCGCCCGCGCCCGTCTCGATGACGGCGATGACGGCTGTGCATCCGCCGCGCGCGAGGCGCGAACTCATGGTCACACCGAGTTGAATAGCGTGGTCGGCATCGGTCAGTGTGCCGCTCCCGTCGGTGTCGTAATAGAGTGCGCTGATGGTTGCGGGCGCGCTCGCCTCGGCGGAGGTGACTGTATAAAAGTCCGGTGTGTTGCCGGTGTTGCAGATAGTGAAGAGGCGCGTCACGCGCTCGTTCGGAGCGACGGTCGCGGAAGGCTCGGTTTCGTCGGGCGTGACGGCGAGACCGGGGACGGCAACCACCGTGATGGAGATTGTCGGAGAGATGGTCGCGAAGCTCAGGCCGTCCGTGTCGAGGTAGGTCGCTTCGGCGCGGTTGGAAATAAGAGTGCCCGCCTCCACGCTACCGTCAAAAGCGTTCACCGCCTGGCCACTCGCCAAAAGGGCGGCGAGCAGCACGAGCAGTGTCGCTTTGCAGTAGTTGTGGAGGCGGTCAGGATTGAACATGAACGTTTACAGTAACGGTCGAGAGTGAAGGGTTGAAGGATGAAGGGAGAAGAATTTCATCAATGAATCCGAACGACTCAATGAACGATTTCCTTATGCTCCCTCCATCCTCACAGGTGGCCTAGTTAATCTTGCGCCGGAACTTGAACGTGCCTGTGCCGCCCGGTGCAAGGGGTATCGTCACCGTGTCGGTCAACACGGTCGAGGTGGTGGCGGTATCCCCCGTGATCGTGCCGCCATTTGTGTCAGAGGCCGAGCCGACGACCTGCGTCGTCGTCGCCGCCCAGTTATTGCCGCCTGCCGCGCCGTCTTCCGTGATCGTCATAGAAGTGACGTTCAGGTCAACGCAGTTCGTGCCGCCGCCGACGGAGACGTTGGTGTAAGTAAGCGTGTACTCGATGGCAGCGCCGGGGACGGGCTGGCCGCCGCCGACCACCGCCGCCGATTTCTGCAAGCGGAGGAAGCCCGTGTAGAGGCGGTCAATCGTCTCGTTAAAGCTTGCCGCCGTGTTGGTGGAGCGAGCGCGAATGGTAACGCCGAAGCCGTTGAGCACGGCCGTCCCCGTCGGGGCAGTGACGCGCACGGTAATGTTCGCCGACTGGTTGAAGTTGACGACGACGCTCGTGCTGCTGCCGCTCGTCGTCACGTCCACGAAGGTCGTGCCGTCGGTGCTGATTGAGACGGTGAAGCCCGAAGGTACGGACTGCGCGGAGAGCGTGAACACGTCGTTGGCGTTACCGTTGTTCCTAACGGTGTTGATGAAGTCAACGCTCGTCGCGGCTGCCAGACTATCGCCGAAGCCGAGTCCGGCGATAGCGGCGGGCGCAACGACCTTGTTCGTATAGTCTGTGTTGTTGTTGCCGCCGGGGCCGGTGGCAGTCGGTTGACCGTTGGGGCCGAGGAGCACATCGCCGACCGCAGTCAGCGTCGTCGGCTGCTGGTAACCCTGCGTGGCGCTGAGCGCTTCATCCGGGCTTGGAGCGACGCCGCGTCGCGGTTCATTGAAGTTGGCGTTTCCGTCGCCCTTGTTCGTCACCGTATCGCCCGACTGGTCGGTGATCGGCGTGTTGATGGTGTTGCGACCGAAGGCGTCGCCGATCTCGTAAATCGGGTTCGAGGCGTTGATGCCCGTGTTGACCTGCACCAACATGTCGAGTCCGGTCACGCTGCCGCCTGCGGCCAGCGTCGCGCCGACTCGGTAGGCCACGCGCTTGACCGTACCGGGCGCGGGAGCCGTGGTTGTCCAGACCGTCGAGGCCGAGAGCGGGCCGCTGGTCGGCGGGTCGCCGGGAGCCGGGTCGCTGCCGAGCGCCGAGGTCGAATAGAGTATGGTCACACCACCCGGAGCCGTCGCCGAAACGAAGGTCGTGTTGACGGGCACGGGCGCGATGACATAGATGCCCGTGTTTGAACCCGCCGGAGCGTTCTGCAACGTCTGCGCGCTGACGGCGCGCTGTCCGGTGTTGTCGAGCGTGAAGGAATAATTGATGTTCGCGCCGAGGGCAACCGGGCCGGCCGGAGCATTGAGCGAGAGGCGCAGTTGCGAGTCCTGCTGAACGCTCGTCGTGATGTTGCCGCGAGCTTCCGATTCGCCGTTGGCCGGAGCAGTGGTTCCGACTGGGACTGAAGTACGAACTTCGTTAGCCGAGTTGTCAGCCGTTTGGTTATCGAAGGGAGTGCCGCCTCCGGCGTCGCCGAGTTGGACGTTGATAGCCGCGCCGTTGGCGGCGTTCGCGTTGACGTTAGCGCGCACGATAATCGTCAGCGTCCCGTTGCGCGGGACAACCGAGGAGAGCACAGCGCCGGTCGTATTGGACAGGATGTTGGGGTCGCTGCCGTCAATACCGTTGTTGTTGGCGTCAATAACGGCGGCTTGCAAAGTGATGGGGCCGCTCGACAGGATGGATGCGCCGTTCTGTAGGAAGCGCACCTGCGTGGGGAAGTTACTGGCGTTGGTGACAGTGAAAGTGAAATCAACACTGTTCTGGCCTGCCACCACGGTCGGGACAGAACCGCCGTCCGGTGTGATGACGAGGGCGGAAACGTTGGCGACCTCGATGGTCACTTGGTTAGAGACGGTCGAATAGTTAGTCGAGCCATCAGAGTAGGTGGCCGTCGCGCGGTTATTGATGAGTGTGCCGCCTGTGGTCTGTTGCGCGAGCGTCGCCGGAGCGAACACCACGCAGCAGAGCGCAAGCAGCGCACAGAGGCGCGCGAGCGGCTGACGTAGAGTGGGGACTGAAAATCTATTATTCATTATCGTTCCTCGAAGTTGATGTGGGCGGGTCTAAAGTGATTTGAAGTGCGGCGGAAGCGGGCAGGCGGTTAGCATGAGGTCAGTCATTCGGGGGAGCCTTTCCGATGGGCAAGAGCCGCGACGAGGGTTGACGCGCTTACTTGACGCGCACCTTGTAGGAAGCCGAGAGCTTACCGCCTGCGGTCAGTTCATCCTTCCATTCGTAGCGCACCTCTGTGTACATCGAAACGGGGGCAGGCACTTCTTTAACCGACCCGTCCGGTTGCTTCTCTTCGATAATCGGAAGCGTCGAGTAGGTCTGGCCGCCGTCAATACTGTAGGTCACGGTCGAACCCTGCTCGGTGACGGCGCTGCCGGGGATGAAGGTCGTGCCCTTCGGGATGTGCCCGACCGTCTTGTAGTCGCGTGCGTCCCCGTTGCCCTCGTTCATCGAGGTAATATTCCATTGCAAAACTTCGCCCGGATTAACGGCGCTCACTTTTTCTAAAGGGAGCAGGCCGTTTCCGCGCTCGACTGCACCAGCCAGCATGATTTTGACTTCGGGTCGCCCCGTCGTCGCGCGCGTGGCTAATTGCTTCTGCGCGAAAACGCCCGCACCGCCGATAGCCAGTATGCACAGGACTACGAGCGGCAACGCGCGGTAATGATTCTTCAACTTGTTCATGTTCATCTCCTTAAATTGGCTTGCGTGATGCAAGGCGTAAAACTTGTTTGAGGTCTTGACTGAAAAGAGTGGGATCAGCCGGGGTTTGATTAACGCGGGCGGCGGCGCTTGCACGTTAAGAGTGCTCGACCAGAGCGTCGTAGCCTTTGAGGGCGCACGCGACGGCGTACATAAAATCCTTGATACGCACGGGGCGCGGAAGAACAGCCGCCAGACGTGCGTGCGTCGCCGCACGCATAATTTCCGAAGGGCGGACGTGCAGCGCGATCAGTGAAGTGTGAGGCGCAATCTCTTTCAAAGCTTCGACCGCGCCCGCGCGCCCGAAGCCTGCCATATCCACACCAACCGCGATGAGATCAAACCGCCCATCAGCCGCCGCGCGCAACACGTCCATCGTATGACGGCACGTTTCGGCCTCGTGTCCTGCCGCACGCAGCGCCAGCACCAGCCTCTCGGACATCACGCTATCGTCATCACAAATCATTACACGCGCCATCGGGGTTGCTTCCTTTGTCCCTTGAACTTTCCTTGTGACCCACCAACACAGACGAGTCATCGTCGCCACCCAATTCAATTTCCATTCCACACCCCGCTGAAGCGCACGAATACCCAGCTAAGTGTTGAAATAATAATTGTTAGGGATAACAGGGGAGACGCCGGTCGGACGGGCGCGCGGAACTGCTTTTGACAGGGGTGACTGACGTTTTGTCAGCCGTCGGACATTTTGTCAGTCTTTGGTCGAGAGGTTTCCCAAAGCAGCGTGAGTTTCATACTCGCGGAGTTTGCGGTAGAGGGTGCGTGCGGAGATGCCGAGGATGACGGCGGCGCGTTCGCGGTTGCCGCTCGCTTCTTGAAGGACGCGGAGGATGTGTTGGCGTTCGAGTTGGTCGAGCGTGACGGTCGGTTGCGTGGTCTCGGCGTCGGGGGTTTGTGCGGAAGAGTTGGCGGCTGAGACGGACTGCTCTTTGACGAATGCGAGTGGCGCTTGCTCTGCTTCGATGATGTTGCCTGCGGAGAGTGCGGCGGCGCGTTCCAGTGTGTTGCGTAGTTCGCGGATGTTGCCGGGCCAGTGGAAGTCTAAGAGCCGCGCGTGCGCTTCCGCAGAGAGGGCGAGGGCGGGACGGTTGAAGCGTTCGCGGTAGAGCGTGAGGAAATGTTCGATGAGGGCGGGGATGTCGCCGCGGCGCTCGCGTAGGGGCGGGACGTGTAGCGAGATGACGTTCAAGCGATAGAAGAGGTCTGCGCGAAAGCGTCCCGCGCCGACATCTTCGACGAGACGACGGTTGGTGGCCGCGATGATACGCACGTCAGCCGAGCGGTCGCGCGTCGAGCCGACGCGGCGGAAGCGTCCCTCTTCGAGAAGTTGCAAAAGCTTGACCTGCGTCTGCAAGGGCATCTCGCCGACTTCGTCGAGAAAGAGGGTCGAGCCGTCGGCGGCTTCAATCAAACCGTGCTTGGTGGCGGTCGCGCCCGTGAATGCCCCGCGTTCGTGGCCGAAGAACTCCGACTCGAAAAGCGATTCGGGGAGAGCCGCGCAGTTGATGGTAATCATCGGAGTCGAGCCGCGCGCGCTCTTGCGATGAATGAAACGCGCGAGCACGTCCTTGCCGACGCCCGATTCACCCGTAATGATGACGGTCGAATCCGAGCGCGCGGCGGTCTCTGCCAACAAGACTAGTTGCTCCATCTGTGCGCTTTTATAGACGAGCGCAGGGCTGTCATCCGTGGCGGCGGGGCGCGGCGTGCCGTCGCGCAGAGAGACGGTCTGGCGAACGAGCCGACGCTTTTCTTCAGCCTTACGGATGACGGCCTCAATCTCGTCGAGCGTCGCGGGCTTCGTCAGGTAATCGTATGCGCCGTGTCGCATCGCATCTATGCCTGTGCCGAGCGAGGTGTCGGCGGTCAGCATGATGACTTCGGGCGCGTCTTCAAGTTTGCGAATCTCGCGTAAGGTTTCGAGTCCCGACAGACCCGGCATTCTGATGTCGAGGAGCACCACGTCGTAGTCACGCTCGCGCAGTTCCTTTAGAGCCTCTTCGCCCGACGCGACGGGCGCTGAGTCGAACTCCATCAACGCAATCTGCTCGGATAACAAACGACGCAAGACAGCATCATCGTCAACCACCATCACGCGAACTTTACGAGACATAGAATCAGCGACAAGCGATGAGAATTAGGATGAACGAAAGTCGGGAGCGCATCTTATCACACGTCGAACGCGACGGCGTGTGTCACTACGGTTGACCATGGTCTATTCATTCTCAAAGTATGAGACACAGAGAATCAAAAGTATAAAAGTCTCTCCTAAACATCTTTTACTACTGTGTGCCTGCGGTGGCTATTTCCTGACGAGGAATAGACCCTGCGGTTTATCGCTTCTCAGGGGCGCGGCGTGGAATCCAGAGGCGGAAGCTGCTGCCCTTCGCGGGTTTCGATTCGACGGTGAGCGAACCGCCGATAGCTTCCGCCAGCGCGAGCGAGATGGCGAGGCCGAGGCCGGAGCCTTTGCCGGGGTCTTTCGTCGTGAAGAAGGGATCGAAGACGCGCGCGAGCACTTCGGGCGTTATCCCCACGCCGTCGTCGCGGACTTCAATCACCACGCGCTCGTCTTCAAGCGCAGTCGTGACCGAAATCTCGCCGCCCTCTCCGAGAGCATCAAGCGCGTTGCTCAAGAGATTGTCGAGAATCTGGCGCACCATGGTTTCGTCGGTCGCCACTTCGCCAACGTGGCTATCGAGTTTGACGACGCAGGCGACTCTCTTTTCGTGGCCGCGCTGCTCGAACAGTTGCGCCGAGCGTTCGACGAGGCTGTTCAGGTCGCATGCTTCGCGCCGCGCGCGGCGCTGACGCGAGAGGTCGAGCAGCCCGCGCGTAATCGCCTTGCACCTGAGCGCCTGCCGGACAATCTCTTCCAGATAAAATTTCCAGTTGCGCTCTTCGGCAAGCGCCGCTGTCTCTTCGGTCTTGAGGATGTTGCGAAGGGTCGCTTCGGCGCAGGTCGTGATGGCGGCGAGCGGATTGTTGATTTCGTGCGCGACACCCGCGGCCAGTTGCCCGACAGTCGCCAACCTGCGCGAGCGCGAAAGTTGTTCCTGAACTTCCGCCAGTTCCGTGATGTCGCTCCAAGTAATCACGCTCCAATTCGCTCGGCCCGGCGAGACTTCGAGCGGCGCGACGGCGACCAGATAACGCCTTCCATATTCGGCTTGAAGCTCGAATGAACTGGCCGTGCGCGCCGCCCGTTGTCGCATGTGATAGGCAGCGGCGCGCTCGCCGAAGAGACGCGCGAAGGCGTCGGCGCATGGCATGCCGATAACTTCGGCGGGCGTGAGTTCCATCATCTCGGCGGCTTCGAGATTGCAGCGCGCGATGCGCATCTGGTCGTCGTGGACGATGATGCCGTCGGGGATGGCGTCGAAGGTCTGCTCCCAGACTTTCTTCGCCGTGCCGATGATTTCAAACAGGCGCGCGTTATCGAGCGCGAGCGCCGCCATCTCCGCCAGACCTTCGAGCAGTTGTTTCTCTTCCGGCGCGAACTTGTGCGCCGTGCGAAAGCCGACAACGAGCGCGCCCAACATTTCGCCGCGCACACGCAAGGGAACGAGCGCCATATCGCGCACGCCTTCCGTACGATGAACGGGAAAGTCCGAGATGTGCAGCCCGTCTTCAACGCCGATGTCTTCAAGAATTATCATCTCTTCGGCTTGTGCTACACGCTTCGCCGTCTCGCCCTGCACCGTCGCGGTTATCTCGGAAGCAGGGCTGACCGCCTGCGTGCGAAAGCCGCTCGTCATCTTCCAAGTCACGGTGCTGTCAGCGGGCGAGAAACTGCCGACGCTCGCGGTGTCGGCGCGCATGATGCGGCGCACCATCTCGACCACCGTGCGGAGAGTCGCGCTGATTTCAGGATGCGCTCCCGCCTTGTGCCGCGCATCAAAAATCGTCACCTCGCGCGGCTCCGCGTCCGTGGCTTCGCGCCCTTCCTGTCTCTTCAATTCAATATCTTCATTTTGCTCCTTCATCGCCTCCCTATCTTAGCAGAGGTCAGAGGCCAGAGGTCAGAGATCATCGTTTCCTGAGCCGTAATATTCTTTCACCTGACGCAGCCGTGTGACGCTTTTATGTGGCGGCGCGGCTGGGCTGCTCGCTATTCACACGCATTCTTCGCGCGGCACGTGCGTTGCACTGAGGGCGGGCGGGGCGGACGGTATGTGAGGATGAAAAGTAATCTTGAAAAGATTGAATGGAGGAGACAAATGATGCGTAAGAGTTTGGAAATTTTGGGATGGCTGACAGCCCTTTTGATTTTCGCTTTCGCCAGCCATGCGGTGCTCGCACAAACTGCGCCGGAGGGCGTTCGCGTTTCCGTCTCGTCTGCTCAGGAGCCGCAGCATCGCGCGCGCAAGACCAGCGAGGCGGAGGACGAGAACCCTGCCTCCATCATGCGAGCGGCACGCAAGCTCTACGTCCTTCCGAGCACGCGGATTGACAAGAAATATCTCGAATACAAGCTGCAAAAAAACAGGGAGTTGCGCGACTGGGGCTTGATGATCGTCGAAGACGAACGGGTTGCCGACCTCGTCCTAAAAGTTGACCAGACCGCCTTGAACTACATCTTCAGTATCACCGACCCACACACGAGCATCGTCATCGTGAGCGGCAAAGTCGTCGCGATTAACGACCTCGTCGCAGCCGAATATCTCGGCACAGAGATCGTTAAAAAGATTAAAGACGTGCGCGCTTCTTCCGACAGTAAGCCGTCAAAGAGCAAGAGCCACGACACGGATGAAGACTCGGACGAATGAAGCGAGTTTCCACAGTAAATGCTTTCACTAAATTTCAGAGAGGTTTCAATGCATACCAAATTTTTCTTCGCCATTATCGCGCTGCTCCTAATCGCGCCTGCCGCCACTTACGCGCAGACGCAAACTGAGGAGCATCCTTTCGAGGTCGGCGGGCAGTTGGCGCTCGTTCACTTAAAATCGGTCGAATCAATCGTCACCATTCCGGGCAATACTTTTCGCGCCAGCGGCGACGATGTTACGACCGCCGGTTTCGGTGGCAGAGTTGGCTACAACGTGAATCGCTATCTCACGCTCGAAGCTGAATTCAACCACCTGCCGGAAAAAAATATCAACGAAGTTTCGCAGAGCCGCCGCGAACAATTCTTGGGCGGAGTCAAGGCCGGTGTGCGCTACGAGAAGGTCGGCGTTTTCGCCAAGGCCAGACCCGGCGTGATGCACTTCAGCGAGTTGCAGTTCCACACAGTCTGCGGTGCAGCGTCGAATGCCAACGGCTTCACATGCAACCGGACGAGTCAGACAAACTTTGCCTTTGACGCGGGAGGCGTCGTCGAGTTCTACCCGACCTCACGCTTCATTGTCCGCATTGACGCGGGCGACACCATCATCCGCTTCAAAGAAGCAGGCCCCACCAGCCTGCCCGGAAGTTCCGTGTTCACCCCTGCGGCCACGACTCACAACTTACAGACCAGCGTCGGTCTCGGCTTCAGGTTCTAGCGCAATTCTCAGTTGAGTGTTTAGCACCGGAGGCGCTAAAAAAAGGGGCGGCTCAAGGTTTGAGCCGCCCTTTGTCTTTCTCAAATGTTTGCCGTTGAGTTTTTAACCCGCTTTCGGTGCGACTGCTCGCACATCTTCGGAGACTCCGGCCTCATACTTCTTGAAGTTCTCGTTAAAGCGTCGTGCGAGGTCGCGCGCTTTCGCGTCGTAATCCTCTTTGTCAGCCCAAGTGTTGCGCGGCGTCAGGACTTCGGCAGGGACTTCTGGGCAGGAGAGTGGAACGCCGACGCCGAAGATCGGGTCGGGCTTCGTCTCGACACTGGCGAGCGAGCCGTTGAGGATGGCGCGAATCATGGCGCGCGTGTGCGCGATCTTCATGCGCTGGCCTGTGCCGTAAGCGCCGCCCGACCAGCCCGTGTTGACGAGCCAGCAGTTGGCTTTGTGCTCCGCAATCTTTTTGCCGAGCAGGTTTGCATAGACGCCCGGATGCAAGACCATGAAGGGCGCGCCGAAGCAGGTCGAAAAGGTCGCCTGCGGCTCTGTGACGCCCCTCTCCGTGCCCGCGACCTTCGCCGTGTAGCCGGAAAGGAAGTGATACATCGCCTGCTCCGGGCTAAGGCGCGAGACGGGCGGGAGCACGCCGAAGGCATCCGCCGTGAGCATGATAACGTTCTGCGGATGTCCGGCGTAGCCTTCAGGCACGATGTTCGGAATACTCGTCAGCGGATAAGCCGCGCGCGTGTTCTCCGTCTTCGACGCGTCGTCCAAATCAGGCACGCGCGTTTCGGGATCATAGACGACGTTCTCCATCACGGTTCCGAACATCCGCGTCGTGCGATAGATGTCCGGCTCGGCTTCGGGCGAAAGCTTAATCACCTTGGCGTAGCAACCGCCCTCGAAGTTGAAGACGCCATCATCCGACCAGCCATGCTCGTCGTCACCGATGAGGCGGCGTTCCGGGTCAGCCGAGAGAGTTGTCTTGCCCGTGCCTGAGAGGCCGAAGAAGATGGCGACATCACCCGCGTCTCCGATGTTGGCTGAACAGTGCATGCTCATCACGCCGCGCTGGGGTAGCAGGTAATTAAGAATCGTGAAGACGCTCTTTTTCGTTTCGCCCGCGTAGGACGTGCCGCCGATAAGCACGAGGCGTTGTGTGAAGTCCATGAGGATGAAAGTCTCGGCGCGCGTGCCGTCCGTCGCGGGGTCGGCCTTGAAGCTGGGAAGATTGATGATTGTAAATTCCGGCTTGTGTCTGCCGCTCGCGCCCGCGTCGTCGTTAATAAACATCGTGCGCGCAAACAGCGAGTGCCATGCGAGTTGGGTGATAATCCGCACGGGCAGGCGATAGCGCGGGTCGGCTCCGGCGTAAGTGTCCTGCACGAAAAGCTCGCGCCCTTTCGTCGAAGCCATCATGCGGTCGCGCAGCGCGTTGAACTTTTCCTGTGAGAACTCTTTGTTGACTTCGCCCCAGAAAACTTTGTCTTCCGATGAAGGCTCGCGCACGATGGCCTTGTCTTTGGCAGCGCGCCCGGTATGCTCGCCCGTGTCAACGAGGAGCGCGCCATCGGGAGAGAAGATGCCTTCTCTGCGGCGCGCGACCTCTTCATAAAGTTCCGGCGTGTTCAGATTCCAATTGACGGCGCTCGCCTCGCGGATGCCGTACACATCTAAGCCCATGTCGCTGCGCCTGCGCCCCCGCTCCTGCATGGCACTCTGTTTTGTTGCCGTCATACACTCTCCTTAAAAATTAAATCTTTGTTGGCTGTTTGAACAAACACCCGCCTGAGATAGAACGGGAGCGCCCGGACACATGGCGAGTCCGATGCGCTCCGATTCTACTCACTGAATAAAATAATTGCGCTGCCTGATTATTCCTGCTTATTGCTACTCGAACGCTGCTCGGCCAGTTCGCGCAAGGCGACGGACAGGTCGCGCGCGGCGCGCTCCAGACGGTCGGCGCACGCGTCTAATTCCTCGACGGCGTCCTGTGACTGTGCGGCGACCGCCGCCAGCGCCGTCTCAATCTGGACGTTCAAGCGCTCGGCTGCCGTCTGCGTTTCCTGTTCCGCACGCGACAATTGTCTTGGGGGTGAACTTATGCTTTTACTCACAAATATTACTGACAGACGGCGCGCGCTCGAAAGGGGCAGAACCCCGGCAGAGCTTGATAGTTCGCGCCGACCTGACGCCTCATTCCGAATCACAACCGCCTTCGCTCTTCAAGAGCGGCGCGATTGCTCTCCATCAAAATACCGAAACTTTTTTTCTTGTGACCCAATCTCTTACATCAACCAACCTATGCGAATCAAGTTTCAGGACGCGCGCACACCGGCTCGACTTGAGCGGGGACGATGCGCATCCGCCGACGCTTCGACGGTATCTTGCTGCCTGATTAACTATCGAGGGTTTCAACCGTTGGGGCGCGGTCTTATTAAAAAAGCACTTTATCATTAACAACCTCTTTGCGCCAACCAAGACACAGAAGGAAGGGTATAGAATAGACGACATCTCGAATCTTCAATCGCTCAACTCTTCTTCTTGCTTAGCGCCTCCGGCGTCTCCATCTAGGTTTCTTACCTTCCACGTTTCGCCTCTTCTCCTTTTTCCTTTGCCTTACGCGCGTCAGTTCTGTTAATAGCTTTGAGAGATATGAACCATGTGCCGCCGTCGAGAGAGGCTTTTACGGATGAGGAATGGGCGATTATTAAAGCCCACCGCAGCCCCCGGCGGGTGCAGCGTTTTCTCACGCGGATGTCTTATAACTGGCTGCGAGACGGTGTGACGCAACGCTCTTTCCGCGAAGTCCTGCGCCGCCGCGAAGCGCATTGCATGGAGGCAGCGCTGACGGCAGCCGTCATTCTCGAACAGCACGGTTACCCGCCGCTCGTCATGAGCCTCGCCTCGCAGGACAAGCTCGATCATGTGATTTTTATCTTTCGACAAAAAGGCTTGTGGGGTTCTGTCGGGCGCTCGCGCGATGTGGGGTTACACGGTCGCCGCCCCGTGTTTCAGAATCCGCGCCATCTGGCGTGGAGCTATTTCGATCCTTACGTGGACATGACGGCGCGTCTGACTGGCTACGCCGTCGCTCATCTCTACGACCTCGGCAACTACGACTGGCGCTTTTCATCGAAGAACATTTGGAAGGCCGAACGTCTGCTGCAAGAGATACCGCACGAAGACTTGCGCTCGTCCGAGCGGCGTTACCAGCTTTTGCTGGCGCGCTACCGAGAATTTCGCCGACGCTATCCAGACAAGCAATTAACCTACTTCGCCAACCGCCGGACATGGATGCTTTGAATTTATCGCCGAAGTTTTGAGGATGGCCGGACAGCTTGCCAGCCTTTAAGGCGTCTCGCGTTTTTGATGCGGAGCGCGCGCGCTCCCCAACACGCGCCCCGCAACCGTCGAGCAAGCGACAACGTCCCTCTCCACCGCATCAAAGTAAAAGTTCCGCTGTCGTTAAACTGGATTATGCTACCGGACGCGAGCGGGGCGCGACGCGTGTCCCAACAGCGCGAGCATGAACCGCACGTGCTCGGCCTTTGTACGCCGCACGCCTGCGCGGCTGTGGTTAGCCTCATTGACGTTGAACGGCAGTTGACGGAGGCTGAAAAAGGTCAAAACGCGAGGATGTTGATAGAATATGGAAGGTGGCGCAGAAGCGTTGAAGATTTTCCGAACCCGACGACGCCGGATTTGAAAGCTGCGGTCTCAAGTTCAACGTCTGACATCTAATCTCTGTTTTTTATGTCAATCCTGATTGCCGAAGACAACGTGGCGCAACGACGTTATCTGCGCGAATTGCTGGAGAGAGAATTTCCGGCACACGCGCCCGTCATCGAAGCCGAGGACGGCGAGGTTGCGTGTCGGCTCGCCTTGCAGCACCGACCGGAGTTGTGCGTCTTCGACATTCAGATGCCGCGTCTCTCAGGCGTCAAGGCGGCGCGCTCCATCTGGCGCGAGTTTCCCGGCGCGCGCATCATCTTTTGGACGCAGTTCCCGCACGAGATTTACATCAACGAGATACGCAAGATTATCAAGGCGGTCGAGCCGCCGCCCGCCTATGGCTTCATTCACAAGAATAATCCCGAGACGCGTTTTCTGCGCTTCGTCGCCGCCGTTTTGGAAGACGGCGCGGACATGATTGACCCGGCTTTCAAAGATTCTTTCAAGCGCCCGCTGCTCACGGAATTTGAAGCCGAAGCTCTCTATTATCTCGCGCTCGGTTTGTCGAACTGGGCGATTGCGCGAAAATGTTCGCTCTCTCTGCGCGGCGTCGAGAGCCGTCTTGCGACGCTCTACGAAAAGCTTTTCGTCACGACGCCTGAAGGCACGCCGCACGAGGCTTACGAAAAGCTGGCCTACAACATGCGGACGCGCGCCTTCTTTGAAGCGCTGCGGCGCGGACTCCTCAACAGCGACGAACTGGAAAAGGCCGCGCACGAACTCGAAGGCTGGATTGAGCGCGACCGCAAACGCTTTCTCGACGAGCCGAAGCACTAAATCAAATCTCAGTTGAGCGTAAGGTCTTGGAGTTGTTCAGACGAAGCTTAAACGCAAAGCGCGCGCGGAGAGAGCGCAGAGGGCGCAGGGAAAGAATCCCCTCTCTGCGTTCTTTGCGTCTTCGGATTGGTGTCCTCTGCGTTTTATCGTTCTTACTTCTGAACGTGCTCCCGCCGTTTGTCCCACCTCAAGCGAGCGCGGCCCCCGAACAGAATGCTTCTCAGAGTTCGTCTGCACAGACGTTGAATCTGCACCAGTGGGGCGCGGTGACGCTGTTTCACGGGCTGCCTTCGGATCGCGTCCGCGCGATTGCGCAGGGCGACGGTGCGATGTGGTTCGGGACGGATGCGGGGCTGGCGCGCTATGACGGGCGGCGCACGCAGACCATCGCCGCCGAAGGACTCGCCGCCCGCCGCGTGCTCGCGCTCGTCTTCAACGAAGAAGGCGCGCTCTGGATTGGGACGGATGACGGCGCATTCGTGCGCGCGCCGAGCGGTGAATTTCAGACGCTCGCAGAGACGAAGGGCAAAACCATCACAGCCATCAGCACGCCTGCGCCGGGACGCGCCATGTTGGCGACGACTGACGGGCTGATCTTCGATTGCCAAAAGCAAGAGGATGAAACTATCGCTGTCGAGAAGTCGGGCGACCGCCTCACGCTTACCGAACGCGTCGCGCCACTTGAACGCCTGACGCCCGCGAAACGCGCTGCGCCAGCCGCTGCTGCTGCTCCCGCGACAACTCCCGGCTCTTTCACACGCCAACCGCTCGAACTGACGAGCCTCGCGCAGAGCGGCAATACCATCTATGTCGGCACGCGCGGGCGCGGGCTGCTCGGCGTCGAAGGCGGGGCGGCGAGAGAGCTATCAAGCAAGGCTCGCGCTCTCCAAGTCGGTTCGATCACGCAGAGTCAGGACGGCGAAATATTCTTCGGCGCACAGACGCCAGCCGGAGACGGCGGAGTCTTCAAGTTGGAAGAAAGCGGCGGAAGAACGCCCGATGCCTTGCGCGCCGTGAAGATTAACAAAGGCGCGACGGGCGCGGTGACGGCTCTGCGGTTCGGCGCAGGCGGCGATCTCTTTGTCGGAACCGAGACGCAAGGCGTCTATCGGTATCGCAACGGGCAGCGGCTTGAGCACTTCACTTTTGAGGGCACGGCGGGCGGCCTGCGCTCGAATCGCATCTACGCAGTTTTCGTCGACCGCGAGGGCGTCGCATGGTTCGGCACAGACCGTGGCGTTTGTCGCTACGACCCGCAGGGTTTAAGTATTGAGACCGTCTCGACCGATGCCGAGAGCAACTTTGTGCGCGCTCTCTACCGGACGCGCAAGGGGCGTCTGTTGTGTGGCACGAATCGCGGCCTCTATATTTACGACGAAACTTCAGAGACGTGGCGCGGCGTCGAAGGACTCGCCAACAAGATGGTCTATGCCATCAACGAAGACGCGCGCGGACTTCTGCTCATCGGTTCAGCCAGCGGACTCTACGTCGGACTACCCATCGAAGCGCAACGCGAATCCAAATCTCTCCAACTTACACCGGCCGATAAAACTGACGCGGAGTCGAGAGAGGGGCGAGACGAAGCGACGAGCGAGCAGGCGAGCGAACCCGTCTCGACGGGCAGCGTTCGCGCTATCGCCGTCCTGCGCGGCGCAACTTATATTGCGACCTACGGGCGCGGCGTCGAACGCATGGACGAAGGGCAACGTCGCGCGCTCATCTGGCCTGTGGAGGCGACGGACGCGCGCGGGCGTGAAGTCGTCAGCCTCTACGCCGACGAGGCGCGCGGGCGGCTCTGGATTGGCACGGCTAATCGCGGCGTCTTCTATTTCGACGGGCAGCATGTGGCGTCCGAACCGGCGCTGGCTAAACTCGGCGGCAGCACTGTCTGGAGCGTGAGCAGTGCGGGAGCAGACGCGGCTGAACAAACGGGCGGCGAACCGGGCGCGGGCGACGGCAAGCCGGGAAACGCGAGCAACGCGGGTGGCGAGGGCGGCGAATGGCTCTGGCTCGCGACCGGACAGGGACTCTACGCCTATCAGGCGGGGCGCTCGCTGGTGACGGTCGTGCCGAACGCGGACGTACGGAGCGTCGTCGCCGTCGAGGCTGCACAGGCGAACCAGCCGGACGCGAGCAATGCCTTGAGAGATGCCGGACAGCAATCCTCTCAAACTCCATCACGGCAGGCGTGGTGCGCGACCGCCGGTGGCGGCGTGTTGAAAGTTTCGCTTGACGAACAGTTCGGCGCGATTACTTCGAGGCTCGACGCAGAGCAGGGCTTGCCCACGCAGAGCGCCTTCGCCGTGCTTCCGCTGAAGAATGCGGGGGCGGCTGGCAGAGAAACGCTGCTCGTCGGTACGACGCGCGGGCTGGTGCGCTATGCGCCCGGAAGCGTCGTGCCGACGTTTGCGCCGACACGCATCACGACCTCGCGCCCGCGACAGATTGAAGAATTGCGCGAAGGATTACGGCTCGAATATCCGCAGAACAGTCTCGTGCTCGACGTGGCCGCGACCGGCAGCCGCACTTTCCCCGAACAATTTCAATATGCCTTTCTGCTCTATGATCAGACGGGGCGCATCATCAAGCGCAAGCTCTCGCACGATTCGCAATTTCAGATTGTGAATCTGCGCGCCGGTCGCTATCGCCTTGTGGCGCGCGCTTACACGATTGACCTCGTTTCGTCTCAACCGCTCGCGTTCGAGTTTGAAGTGGCGCGCGCGCCCTTCCCTTGGACGACGACGGCGCTCTCCGTCCTGCTGGCGCTCGCGCTCGTCGCGCTGCTGTGGGGATACATCCAGCATAAAAAGATTATGCTCACGGGGGTCGAGTTGATGAACGCCAACCGTCAACTCGCTGCCGCGCGCCTGCAACTCGCCAACGAGGCCGAGTCGGAACGCCGTCGCATCGCGCGCGACCTCCACGACCAGACGCTCGCGGATTTGCGCCGCCTCATTTTGCTCGCGGATGAAATGCAGGAGGATGGAGTTTCAGTCTCCGGCATTGCGGTGGGTCGCCTGTCGAAAGTCGACCCGGTCGTATTGCGTGCCGAGATCGAATCAATCTCGCATGAGATTCGACGCATCTGTGAAGACTTGAGTCCCTCGGTCTTAGAGAACGTCGGCTTCGTCGCCGCGCTCGAATGGGCGCTCACCGAACGGGTCGCGCACCTTCCGTCCGATGGCAAATTCACTTACGAATTTATCTGTGATGATGAGATCGAACAACGCCTGCGGCTTTCGCCCGGCGTGCAGATGCAGATTTATCGTATCGTGCAGGAAGCGGTCAGCAACATCTGCCGCCACGCCTCCGCCACACACGTCCGGCTGGCGGTTGAAGCGTCGGAGGAGAACAATTTGGTCTTAACGCTCGAAGACGACGGGCGCGGGCTGCCGCCGGAAAATAGAAAGGCGAAACTCGGACGCGGACTGACGAACATCCGAGCGCGCGCCAGCCTCATCGAAGCCGAAGTCGAATGGAGACGGCGCGAAGAGGGCGGCACTGTCTTCGTCCTACAAAAAGCGTCCGAGCGTGCGCGCGCCACAGAATAGTTTCATTCTCGCATCTTCAATCGCTCAACTTTTATGCTCCTTAGCGCCTAGGCGCTAAGAAGCATTCTTTCAGACTTTCTCTGCTCGATTAGCTAGTGATACCAACCGTATTTCGCGCCCGTCCAGTAGAGCATTCCGGTCTGCGCGTCGAGCGTTTCGCTGATTACGTCTCCGAACAGGTGCGGAAACCTTTTGCCTTTGGGGGCGGCGCTGTTCGCCTTTCTTAAAGGTTGAAGTTTCATTCCGCTGCCGACGGCGTTCTTGAGCAAGTAAGACTGCTTCGCCTCCGGGTTGCGCCAGCCCGTCTCCTTATAACCGTGAATGATGGCGAGCAGCGTGTCGCCCGCATCAATTTTCGCGCGCTGCTGTGCGACGGGAAGTTGCTGCACAGTCTTCGTCGGATCGGGGATAACGACTCCGTGCGGGTCTTCAATAATCCAGTTGGCGACTTCGCTGTTAACCTCTCCGAGTTGGGCGGCGGATGGACGCACGACAACGGCGATGTCGGCTGAGCCGTCGCCGTTGAAATCTCCGACGACCGCTTGCCGCGCGCTTTGTTCATCAATCGTCACCGCTTTTTCATAGATGCGCGCGACCGCCAAGCTAATCTCTGCGGGTCGCCCCGGCGTGAGGTCGGGCGCGGGTGTCTCGTCCGTTTCTCTTTTTTCAGTCTTCACCGGAGTCTCGATGCGGGTCGCGGCGGAGGTCTCGGCGGCGGGCGTCTGCGCGGCAACCGGGGGGTTGCGCTTATCCTCCGGCAGCGGCTGTCTGGAACAGGCGCTTAAACCGATTGATAGCGCAGCGATGAGAAGGATGAGCGCGCGCGCCTGCGCCTGACTGTAGTTAGTTGCTGCGGTCTTCATATCTCGTCTGCTCTGTTCAGGATGGTCTGACGATGATTTTTAGTTGAGTGGATGTGAAGTCAATCCTCATCACCGGAGACTAGAGAGAGAGAGGATGCACAGAGTAAGGAGATTCAAGATTTGAAACCCTGAATCTTGCATCTTAAATCTCTGTGCATCCTCAGTGCTCTGCGGTGTTGAAATCTCAACTCTCATGACACTCAATTGAGAGTTGACTCTGACCGGCTTTCCGAGGCGATGGTGCTGCCCCTTCAAATGCGGTTAGAGCGAGCTGAGGAACGTGATTAGTTGATTCTTCTGCGCGGTGGACAACGCGCGGTAGTTGTTGATGACGTCGGTGGCCTCACCGGCATGGCGCAGGATGGCGTCGTTGCGCAGCAACGATTCTCCATCGTGCATCAGACGGGCGCGCGTGCGCATACCCCAGAGAGGCGCGGTGCGCATTTCGTTGGCGGTCGCCTGTCCGCCGTTCTGCACGATGCCGTCGCCCGTCCCGACATCATGCAAAAGGAAGTCGCCAAACGGGTGAATGATTTTATTGCCGAGCGCGGCGGGCACTGTGAAGGCTCCACCGTTGATGACCGTCCCCGCCGGAGAGGTCGTGATGTTGCGCACGTGGCAGATGTTGCAGCCGACTTGATTGAAAAGGTTTGAACCGGCAACGCCGTCCGCGCTGTTGGCAACCGCTGTATCGCGCGGCGGGACTTTCGTCGCACGCATGAACTGGGCAAAGGCGCTGATGTCGTCTTCAGTGTCTTCGGCGCAGATGGTGTTGGGGATGTCGGCGCAGGGTTGATTGTCGGGAACGGTATCGAAGGCCGCGACCGAGCGACCGAGCGAAGTGTTCTCGACGCGGTTGAAACGGTTCGTGATGCCCTGCTCATTCAAATAAGCATCGCTTGAGAATGAGAGCAGGCTGGCCTGTTGATTCTTCCAGCCGAAACGCCCGACGCGCAGCGCGCCGCCCGCTTCCAAAACCGGAACTTGAATGATGCGTCCCGTAATCACGCCGCCGCTCTGGCCGGGCTGACTGTTGGCGATGGCGGCGAGCGTGTTGCTGTCAATGGCTTCGACGAAGCCATCGCCGAGCACGTTCAGAGAGGTGCGGAACGTGGCAATGGTTTCGGTTCCCTTAACCATTTCCTGAATCGAGGCGTTAATCGCGCGGTCGTTAATCAGAGACCCGCCCGCCGCATCAACGAAGTTGCCAAAGCCGTCCTGATGTCCGGCTCTGAGTTCCGTAATCTGGCTGATGCCGCCGACCACCGGATTCTGGTGGCACTCGGAACAAGCCTGCGCGTTATAGACCGGGCCAAGCCCGTCGGCTATCTGATCAACCTCCTGAAAAAAGAGGAGGTCGTTTTCAAAGTCGCCGCGCACCGGCTCGACACCTTCCGCCGGAGCAACGCCTTGAGGGATAAACCCGTTGGTTTTATTGTCGAAGCCTGCGGGCGCTTCGGTCGCGGCTTGGCTAAAGACGGTGAAGCGAGAGGCCGTCGAAAGAGCGAGTGCCGCCACAAATAATGTGAGAACGCAAATCTTGAGATTTTTCATCTTGGAACCTCCTCAACCGCTTGGAGCGCAAGGTATCTCCAATGGGGAATGTGTGTGGTAACTGCTAGCGGTCTGTGTTGGAAGTACAGGCCCTGAGAATGTGCAGCCCTGTGTAACCTTGGGAACCCTTCCTTGTGAGGCCATCAAATTCTAAGCGGGTCAGACCGGGCAGAGTACTGCCGATCTTCGTGCCGGTTTGCGAGGAACACGCCGGACGCGATTGACAATCTTGATTCAGTCCACCGATCAAGGCTCGACGCGGTAACCCGCGACTCGTTCAGGGACAGCTTGGCAGAGTATAGAGAGACCAACGCTGTCAGCCCTGGCAGACCGCTTAAACCGGGGATGAAATCTATGTGAATGAGAAGGCCGATGGCCTAAGAAACAGCCATTGAGTCTTTGTTAGTGATGGTTCTTTGGTGAGAGGTCGGGCAAGTGACGATGTCGGGAATCATCAATTAACAAAGAAGCGTTTGGAGACTAATTCCATTTTTTCGGATTGTCAATAGCGAGATGTTCGTCGTGCGGGAAAACGGAATGAAGTTGGTTTGGCCGCCGGGTGTTTCGCAAGGGTTGCTGACAATAGTCTCGGCGATGTGTTGCCGGGACTACTGTCAAAGAGTCCCGGCCGGGACTTGTTTGTTCAGCTTCTAAAGGCATGGACGAGAGCAGCGCGGAATTTATTGCACGGTCGCGGGCAGGAGCGAGCCGCGCCGGTCGGTGGCGACGCCCCATTCATCCTCGATGATGCCGATCATGCCGTGAAAGTGGATGTCGCTGCCTGAGAGCACGAGCAGCACGTCGCCCGCCTGCACGTGCGGGTTCTCCAATTTGAAACGGATGACGGTGGCGTTGCCGTTCTCCTGCTCGACCGTGATGAAATCGAAAGTATTGGCGTCAACAACTACGGTCTGCGAATTGTTTGAATAGTTATTTGGTTCGCTGGGCATTTCTACTTACCTCTTCTCGGCGCTTGATGTTTTGTGTCGCGCATCTTATCAAAAATTATCGGGATGAAAAGCTCTGCCGTAGAGGTCTCGGTAAATCCATCCGAGAAGGCGTATCTCGGCTGTGCAGAGCGTTTCGAGCCAACAGCAGGTGAGATAGATCGAGCGTTCGCGCGCCGAAGGGATTTTTTCCGCCTCGGCGATAATGGAAGCGTCTCCACCCGGTTGCAGTCCGTAAGCGAGCGCAATTTCTTCGTTCATCTTCGTCGCTTCGTCGAGCGCGCCGAGCAGTTCCTTAATCCACGCGTGCAGAGGCCGCTCGCTGGTGTGCTCGACGAGCGCCTGCATAATGCCGACGGCGAAGCGGTCTTCGGCGCGCGCGAAGGTGTACGCCTCCGGGTCTGCGGCGAGCGTCTCCTGCTGCTTCACTTGAAAGAGGGCTTCGACCGCCGGGTAATTAATAACGGCGACACGCTGATCGTAAGTCAGAAACCACTGGATGAGGTCGGCCAGCGTCGAGGGTTCGATGCGCCCTTCAGCGTCGCGCCTGAGCGCGGGAGGCAGCGGCTCGCCCGCGCCCGTCGCACGGTCTGTTTTGGTGTCTGCCATTTACTTCGCGCTCTCGACTTCCCCGTGCCGTGCCTCTTTCTGCTTTTGCAGGTATTTGCCAAAGGAGCCGTTCCAAGGCGGGATGACGATGGAGACCGCGCCCATGCCCTGAGCCTGACACGAAAGACGAATGAGCGGGCGCGGAGCGTCTGTGTTGATGTAGCCGAACTCTTTAATCTTGCGCCCTTCGCGCGCGGCCACGTCCGTCAATTTCTCCGCGCCGCCGATGACGCCAACCCAGCACGTCCCGCATGAAGCCGAACGGCACTGGACGGGAATCGGCCCTTCTTCGACAGTGCAGCGCCGATCAACGGCGCTCCAATCGCGTTTGTCCGTCGCGGCGGCGGAAGCGACCTCCTGCATGTGAATCATCTTGAAACGGCGGTCGTCGCGGCTCTCGTCCCAGACCACCGTCCAGACCTTATCGGCCGTCCGCAGGAAACCAAACAACCCTTGACCGTCGTCGCGCGCGCGTTCCTTCAAAATCTCTTGGGGCGTGCGGCGTGCGGCGCGCGCGTCGAGTTCGACAGCGCCCGGCGCGGCCTTGAAGGCGTCGAGTCCGACCTGCTGCAAAGTCATCAGAGCAATTGCCGTGATGCCGACTAGCAGCGACTGCTCGACCTTGCGCTCTGCCGCGACCCGTCCCGCGATTTCGCGAATCTGGCTGGCGAGCAGGAGATTGGCGGGAGCGACGTTCGAGGCGGCTAACTCTGCGATTGCCCGTTTAACTTCCGTCCAGAAGCGATGGGCGTAGAGAAAGCGGTGCGAAGTGTCAATCTGATTTTTGAGAAAGTAATCGCCCTGCATTTCAAGCTCTTGCGCGAGCTTGGCAGGGTCTTCCGCCTGCTCGAAGGCGCGGAGCAGTTCGAGCGGGAAAAAGTGAAACCAGATTTCCGTGGCCGTCCGGTCTACTTCATGGATGTGCGGCAGCAGGTCGGAGACGATCTGCGTCCAAGCCTGCGCGTCGTGCTGATTGAGAAAAGCCTCGAAAGGCGTCTGCGTGTCTGTGCTCATAAGTCCTCTTCGTAAATCTTACATGGAAGTCAAACTTAAGAGTTTAACCATTCTTCGGCGCAGGCACAAACGCGCAGACACGGAGAAGGCAAAAGTTAAAGAAAGAGCGGCGATTGCTCATTCCTCTTCACTTTTGCCTGTGACCTTTTTACTTTTGCCTTATTTTGCGCCGGAGCGTGTGAGCGTGTTCGTCATCCATGTCTGGAGCGTTTGCAGAAACTCCGGGCTGACTTCGCCTGCTTGCCGGTCGTTCACGCTCTTGTCGAGCGTCGAGGGCGTGAACAGGTGTGTGAGGTTGGGAAAGATGCGGAGCATGACCTGTTTGTTCCCGCCTGCGGCCAACGCCTGCGCCAGTTCGAGCGCGTGGTAGGGCAGCACGTTGCCGTCGCGCTCGCCGTTCAGGATGAGGACGGGGACGCGCACGCGGCGCGTGAGGGCGAGCGGGTCGCTCTGCAAGTGCTCGCGGAACCAACCGTACTTGTCCGTCGAAGAATCTGCGGGTTTCGGACTCGCCTTTACGTCATCGAAGATTTTCATCAGTTGCCGCGCGACCGGATTGAACTTCGTCGTGTCAGAAGCATTCACGGGCGCAGCGAGCGCGAGCGCGTAGAGAGACTGTTCGACGAGCACGCGATCAACGGTGCGCGACGTGCCCGCCAGCAAAGCTACCGCCGCGATGCGCGCATCTTCCGCCGCGATGGTCAGAGCCGTCTCCGCGCCTTCGCTGTGGCCGACGAGAGCGATGCGTTGCGGGTCAATCTCGCGCCGCTTCAACAAAAGCTCGACGCCAGCGCGCGTGTCGTTCACGAGGTCACGATAGGAAGTGTTACTTCCGGCGGGCATCGAGCTTTTGCCCGCGCCCCGATCATCCACGCGGAGGACGGCGACGCCGTTTGACGAGAGCCGTTCGGCAACCAGCTTATAAATGTTGGCGATGTTTGAGCCGTCTCGATCCTGTGGCCCTGAGCCTGTGATGATGACGGCGGCGGGAAAGGGAGCCGCGCCCGTCTTCGGGATGGTCAGCGTGCCCGCGAGTTTCTCCGCGCCGTTGTCAAACGCGACCGCCTCGCTCGTAAACGGATCGTTGGGGGATGCGGCGGCTTGCGTGGGCGTGGGCAAGACGGCTTCGGCCAGAGTTTCCGCGCCCTGCCGGACGGCCTTGATGCGTTGCGCCGGAACACTGAAGACGAGAGGCACGCGCAACGAATCAGTCCAAATTTCTAAGGTCAGTCCGAGATTCGTCACGATGCGGTAATGCTCGGTCGCCACCTGCTGTCCTTTGACGTTGAAGGTCGGAGCGTCAATGCGTTCGAGGCTCAGCGTGAACTCAAGCGACTGCGACGGCAGAAACGCTGTGAAGTTTTGCGGTGCGCCCTTCGCCGCGTCGTACTGCGCGAACAGGAACAGGAAGTGATGCCACACTCCGTTTTCCAAAAGCACTGTCGCCTGCGACTTCATTTCACGCTCAGGCTGACCTTGCGCCGCAATCTTCACGTCCTGCGCCGTGAAGTTTTCCGTGAGCGCTTTCGTGCCGCCCATCTCCATCGTGAAACTCACCGGACGATTTTGCGCCACGACAGTCGTCACGATGGACTTGACGCCGCCGAAAGTTACGTCCGCGACTGATTTGCGCGAGCCGTCTGCGCCTGTGGTCAGCGTGTAAGTTTCCGTTCCGAAAGGCTGCCCGCCGATATATGTCGTGTAGCCGCCGGAGGAAGCGTGCGCGGGCGTCGTGGTCGCCGCCGTCTGCTGCTGTTGCGCGCGTGCGGTCGGCGTGTGTGAGAAGAGCAGACCGGCAAGAATGGCGAGTGCCGCATAGATTATGTGTTTCATGGTCAGACTCCATTTGTTAGAAAATCGCGGCGCGACTGATTAGAAATCGTGTCGTTCGAGAACGCGCAGCGCGACGAGGTAGAGCGCGGCGGCCAGCGCCACATAGACGAGCAGTCCCAACAGAGGCAGCGAGCCGGTCAGAAAATATTGCTGCCCGCTCATCACCGTCGCCACGCTGTAGGGCGCAAGGCTTTTATCCAAAAGCGGAATCAGCCCCATGATGAAGACGATGCAGAGGCCGAGGATAATCGCCTTCAACTGCTCGCCGAAGATGGTCGAGAGCAGCAGCGCCACGCTGTAGAAAAAGAGGCCGCCGGTAAAGAGCACAAGCGAGTAGATAAGAATTTCGCTGACCGGATAACTCTTCCCGATTAAGGGCGACAGCAGAGGAATCAACAGCGACGGCACGAGCGCCAGCGCGAGGAGTTCGAGCGCGCCCGTCGCTGCGCGGACTCCGAGCAGACGCCGCCGCGTCACAGGCAGTGAGAGCGTCCATAGCGCACTGCCCCGCCTCGTCTCCGTCACGACCCCGCCGCCCCCGATGATGACCGCGAAGAAACTCCAAAGTTGAATCAGATTCTTTCCGAACCACTGCGACCAGACGTAGCCCGGATAATTGCTCATCAACTTCAGAGCCTCCTGCACCAACTGGTTGAGCCGCCCGCCCAAGTCCGGCATAGTTACCTGCATGTTCTCCGTCATCGGCTCCGTCAGGATGATGGACACGCACAACGCCACACCCAGCCCCAGCGCAATCAAAAACCGCCAACGCGTCTCAAGCCACGCCTTATACCAAAGCATCACACACCTCCGAATCTAAGGATGAAGGCGGAAGGATGAATAAGAAAGCCTGCTGTTGTTTTTAATTCATCCTTCCGTCTTCATCTTTACTCTTGACGCTTTCCAGAAAAATTTCTTTGAGCGTGACGGGGACGACATCAACGGTGATGGCGTCGAGCGTGCGCGCCTCTGCGGCGATGCGCTCGGCGTTTTCGCTGACCAGCAGTGAGAGCCAGCGCCCGTCTCGCCGCACACGCTCGATGCCCGGCGTCTTGAAAGCGAGTTGCGCGCCGCCGTCTTCGCCAAAGACGAGATTGACGCGGCGATAGTTCTCCTTCAGTTCGTCGAGCGCGCCTTCAACCACCGCGCGTCCCTCGTTGATAATTAGGATGCGGTCAGCAATTTGCTCGACTTCGGCGAGTTGGTGCGACGAAAAGAAGATGGTTAACTCCTGCTCTGCCGCGAGCCGGACAAGTGTGGCGAGCAACTCTTCGATCATCGCCGGGTCAAGCCCTTCGGTCGGCTCGTCAAGGATGAGCAACTCCGCACCGCGCGCCAACGCCAGCAGCAGCGCGAGTTTCGTTCGCATTCCCTTCGACAGAGCGCGCACCTTGCGCCCCACAGGCAACTCGAAAGCGCGCACAAGTTTCCGCTCTAAATCCTCGCGCCACGCCGGAAAGAACGGGCGCGTGAACCGTATCAACTGCTCGACCGTCATGTAGTCGTAGAGTCCCTTGTCCTCACTGACGAATCCCGTGCGGCGACGAATCTCGACGCTCTCCGCCGCGTCGTCAATGCGCGCGCCGAAGACGCGTCCCCGCCCGGAGGTCGGGCGCGCAAGGCCGAGCAGCATCTTGATGGTCGTCGTCTTGCCCGCGCCGTTGCGCCCGAGGAATCCATAAATCGAGCCGCGCGGGACGGCGAGACTGAGACCGCCGACGGCTTCGACGCTGCCGTAACTTTTTCGCAATTCGCTCGTCTCGATGACCTGCTCCAGTGCCATCTCAGCCACCTCTCTTACTTGCCCCGCGCCGGAAGCTTTTTTTTTGGAGGCCGACGCGGCGTCACTTTTCAACGTCGCTTCTCTAATGTTTCTTGGCCTCGATTGCCGGGTCGGCTTCGAGCGCCTCGACCGTGTGACGCAGGCGCGTCAACTCCGCTTCAAACAGGCGGCGCATCTCCACTTCACTCCAACCCGCCGCTTCCAGTTTTGCGACCGCGTTTCTGATGGCGGCCTGAGCTTTACGAAGACGCTCGGCACGACCTTCCACGGGCACGCCCGCGTCTTCCGCGACGAATGCGCCCGCGCCGTGACGCAGTTCAATCACTCCTTCGTGCTCCAACTCGCGATAGACTTTTGCCACTGTGTTCGGGTTAATCACGAGGTCTTCCGCCACCTTTCTGATTGCGGGCAACTGGTCGCCGGGACGCAGCGCGCCCGTCTCTATCGAGTGCTTCACCTGCTCCATTAACTGGACGTAGATGGCGACTCCCGACGTTGGATTCGGCTTGAAGAACATATCTAAATTGTACTATTGCACTAGCACAGTAGTACTATCCTCGCGGTCGGCTTTTTTGTCAAGAAGAATTTTTTCTCCGTCGCGCGAGGTTTCTTGAAATGTGCGTTTAGTGACGAAAACTTGAAGGAGATGACAAGGGGTGAATGCTATAGTCTGTGCTTAACTCATGGAAGAAAACGGAGATTCAAGACGACTGAGCGAACTGACGGTCGGGGATGCCAAGCGGATTCTCGTCTACGGCATGGCGACGCTGCTCGCCATCACGCTGTTTCTGCTGCTCGTCGGCAAGATCGTCGTCGCGTTGCTGCTCGGCATCGTCGCGGCGGTCTACTTGCTGCCCGTACAGGAATGGTTAGAACGGCGTCTGCGCGCGCGTGCGGGAAGCGCGCTGATTACGATGGCGCTTATCGTCGTGCCGCTTGTGCTGCTGGCGGGCTACACATGGTACGAGCTATCGGGCTACTCGAAGCTCGTTCAGGAGGATCGCAAGCGCGACGAGATTATCGCGCGCATCAGCGAATCGCTCGGCGAATACGTCCGCGTCGAGAATACGCGCGCCGGGCTAGAAACCGCTTTCCGCGAGGCGTTGCTGCGCTCAGGCAGCGCGATTCAGGGCTTGCGTGAACAGTCTGCGCTGCTGCTCGCCTCCGCCGCCATCTTCTTTTTCACAATGTTTTATGTGCTCACGCAGCGCGCGCGGCTCGCCAATTACATCAAGGTGCGTGTGCCGGGAGAGTTCCTGCCGCTCTATGAAAAGCTGTCGCTCAACATCGGCGGGGCGCTACGCGGAGTGCTGCTGGCCGTATTGGTTGACCAGACATTTAAAGCGGTCGTGATTCTCATCTTAAATCTCGTCTTTGGCGTCCCGCTCGCGGTCGTGCTCGCGCTCGTCACATTCTTTATCGGCTTCTTTCCGTTGCTCGGCGAATGGGCGGTCTATATCCCGATCAGCGTCTACCTGCTCGTCTTTCAGCATGCGCGGACGAGCGCGGGTCTCTACATGATCGTCGGCATAGCTCTGACTCTGAGTTCGTCGCTCCTGCTGCGCCCGCGTCTCGCCGCGCACGGCGCGCGGCGCGTCAACTTTTACTGGATGCTCGTCGCCTTGGTCTCCGGCGTCTATGCCTTCGGCATCCCCGGCATCGTCTTAGGCCCGGCCATTCTCGGCTTCGCCAAAGCCGTGATGGATACGCTCGTCGGCGAGGTGCGCTATGAGACTTCTCTGTTGAAGGAAGAGAAAACGCAGAAGGCCGCAGAAGAGGAAGCGAACGGCGAGAGCGGCGAGACAGCGAGCGACGCGGCAGCCTGAGAGGTCGCGGCGAATTGACGGAGCGTGGGCACAGGTCACGATAGTCTAAGCTTCAGGCGAACTTCCTGCGACGGGGTTTCGTAAGGGGCTAAAAGCTCCGGGGAATCTTCGATGCTCGAAGGAGAGAAACTAATGAAAGTCCTCGCTCTCTGCCTGTGCGCGGCGTTGTTGTCTCAAGCCTGTGGGATGCCGATTGACACGACGGACGCTCTACCGCTCGGTTCACACAGCGTATCTGTGCGCCCCAAGTGCATCAGCAAACAGATCAACAATCAGTTCCCCGGCACAGATAAGATTTACAATCTGACCTGCGGCGAAACCAAAGTCACGATTAAGAATGAAGAGCTATCCGTCAACGGCAGGACGTACGGCGTGTTGAATGCAGGCGATAGTGTCCACGTCAACAACGGTAAGGTTTACATCAACGCCAGAGAGGTCAGCGAAACCGCGCACAGGTAAGCGCGCACCTTCGCCGTCATTTTTAGGTTTTACCCCGGAGGCCACGCGAGAGGCCGACCGCCGATGACGTGCAGATGCAGGTGAAAAACCGACTGGCCTGCGCCCGCGCCCGTATTGACGACGGTGCGATAGCCACTCTCCGATAATCCCTCTTGATTCGCGACGCGCGCCGCGACACGCAACAGATGACCGAGCGGCGCTTCATCTCTCTGCGCGGCATCATCCAAAGATTCGATGTGCGTGCGGGGGATGACGAGGAGGTGGACGGGAGCCTGCGCGTTAATGTCGCGGAAAGCGACCGCGTGCGCGTCCGTATAGACGAGGCTCGCGGGAATCTCACCCGCGACGATTTTACAGAAGATGCAATCTTGTTCGGCCATACTGTCCCTCGAAGAAGGGGAAGCTTTCGTCGCGCCCGCCCCGTTGACGCGGGCGCATACATCAGGAGTTCAGTTCCTCACGTCTCTTTGCCTTCCAATGTCTCGACACGTTCTTGCAACTCTTCTATATCGGCGCGCGTGGTCAGTGATAAAGCTACGACGCGGTCGAGCGTTCGCCCTTGTAACTTCAGCGTACGCTCGACGCCGTCGAAACGCTTGCCTACTTCGTCAAAGCGTGCGTCCATCTGGTTAAAGCGCGCGTCTATCTGATTCAAGCGCGCGTCCACCTGATTCAAGCGCGTCCCTATCTGCTCGAAGCGCCTGTCTACTTCATCAAAACGCTTATTCACTTCGGCGAAGCGTTCGTTCGTCTCTGTGCGCATCTGCCCTACTTCGCGGCTAATAGTGCTCAGGTAATTCAAAATTTCGGTCGTGCGATCCGTGCTCATATTTTTCTCCCCTGTCCTTTTCAGAACAGGGATGGCTATCCGCTTTGAAAGACTTCCGACGACGCTATCATACACTTTCGCGGCAGCAAGATGTCCGGCTTTTATCCCGGCGTGTTCGCTCCCGCATCCGCCCCCGCGACGGTCTCGGCCGGCGGGAGCAGCGCGGTAACGGAATCACGCAGGCGCTCAATTTCTGCTCCGACCGAGCGGAGCTTCGATTCGATCTTTTCGTAGCCTCGATCAATGTGATAGACGCGGTCAATGACCGTCTCACCGCGCGCGGCCAAGCCTGCGAGGACGAGACAGGCCGACGCTCGCAAGTCCGATGCCTGCACGCGTGCGCCCGTCAGCGCGCTCGCCCCTTCGACAATCGCCGTGTTGCCTTCAATCTGGATGCGCGCTGACATGCGCTGCATCTCGGAAGCGTGCATAAAGCGATTCTCGAAAATCGTCTCGGTAATGCGCGCGCGACCTTCAGCCTGCGTCATCAACGCCATGTATTGCGCCTGCATGTCGGTCGGAAAGCGCGGGTGCGGCTCCGTCGTCACGTCTCTTGAGACGAGTCCGCGCGGCGAGCGACGCACGCGCAGGGTGCTCGGATTGAGTTCTTCAATCTCGACGCCCGCCTCACGCAGTTTAGTGATCACTACAGCCAAATGTTCCGGGCGGCAATCTTTGATTTCGAGTTCGCCGTCGGTGATGGCCGCGGCGACGAGAAACGTGCCCGTCTCGATGCGGTCGGGGATAATCGTATGCTCTGCGCCGCCGAGGGCTTCGACGCCTTCAATGGTGACGGTGGGCGTGCCAGCCCCGCGCACGCGCGCGCCCATCCGATTTAAAAGTTCCGCGAGGTCGTTGATTTCCGGCTCGCGCGCCGCGTTGTTGAGCGTCGTCGTGCCTTCGGCGAGCGCGGCGGCCATCAATAGATTCTCCGTGCCTGTGACCGTCACTTTCTCGAAATGTACGTCCGCGCCCTGCAAACGTCCGCGCTTGGGCGCACGCGCCACGACGTAGCCATCTTCGAGATTGACCTGCGCGCCGAGCATTTTCAGACCTTCGAGATGCAGGTCAATCGGTCGCGTCCCGATGGCACAACCGCCCGGCAGAGAAACCTTCGCTTTTCCGAAGCGCGCGAGCAGAGGCCCCAGTGCGAGGACGGAGGCGCGCATCGTCTTAACCAGTTCATACGGCGCTTCAAAAAGCTCGATGTTGGCCGCCGTGATTTTGAAAGTGTGGAGGTCGGGCACAAGGACGGTCGCGCCGAGGTCTTCGAGCAGCCGTCGCTGCGTCAGACAATCGCGCACGTATGGAACATTGTGCAGCGTGACGGTCTCCGGCGTCAGAAGTCCGGCGGCGATACACGGCAGCGCCGAATTTTTCGCGCCGCTGATTGACACGCGCCCTTTGATCGGCCGCCCGCCTGTGATACGAAATTTGTCCATAAAGGTCAGAGGTCAGAGGTTGGAGATGAGATGTTAGTAAAGACGGTTTTTAAACTGTCCTCTAACCTCTGACCTCCGACCTCTGAATTTAGAGTGTGCGGATTCTAGCATGCTGAGCGGAGCGCAATCTACTCATGCCCTGTGCTCGTTGCGTCTGAGCGCGACGGTGCGCGGGATGCCCTGTAGGTCTTTGTGAATTTCTATGAGCGACCAATCTTGCGGGTCAATCAGTGGGCGGACGGTCTCATGCTGGTCGAAACCTATCTCGAAGACGAGATGGCCGCCGCCCGCGAGAAACTGCGGCGCTTCTCGAAGAAGACGGCGAATCACATCTAGCCCGTCGCCGCCCGGCGTGAGCGCGGCGCGCGGCTCATGCTCGCGCACTTCACGTTGCAATTCTTCGAGGTCTCGCTCTGCGATGTACGGCGGGTTCGAGACGATCAACTGAAAACGCTCCTCATCTTTCAGCGCGTCGAAGCAGTCCGAGACGAGCGGCGTGAACCTTTCCGCGACAGAGTGGCGCGCGGCATTGCGTGCGGCAACTGCGAGCGCCGCCGGAGAGATATCGAGTGCGAGAGCGCGCATGTCTCTGCGTTCGTGCAGCAGCGCGACGGCGATGCAGCCTGAGCCTGTGCCGACATCGCAGGTGAGCGGCGCATTCGTCTCTCGCACAAGGTCGAGCGCGGTTTCGACGAGCAGTTCCGTTTCGGGTCTGGGAATCAACACGTCGCGGGTAACTTCAAAGTCGAGGCCGTAGAATTCCTGTCGCCCCATGATGTATTGCAGAGGCTCGCCCGCCGCGCGCCGTTGGACGAACGCTTGAAAGCGCGTGAAGTCCGGCCCGGCGACGCCTTCATCAGCATGCGTGATAAGAAACGTCCGGTCTCGCGTGAGGACGTGCGCAAGAAGCGAAGCGGCCTCGCGCCGCGCCTCCTCGACGCCCGCTTTACGCAGCACAAAGGTCGCGCGCAAGAGCGCGTCGGCGATGGTCGTCTCTGTTTGCTGCTCGTTCATAGCTTCGTGAAACTTCGATTCAACTTTCTTTCTCCCTAGCACCTTGGCGTCATATTCGCGCTGTTTTTGTCCTGTATTCCGTAACGCTTAGCCTGCCCCGGCAGTCTGCTGTATAATACGACGCAACAGTTGCAAGACGTGAACAATTCTGGAGCGGCGATGCGTCCGAAGCCACCTGCGGCGGGGCGTGCGCCGTGCTTTCAAGGAGGGCGGAAGATGAAGGCGGAATTTCACCTCAAGGGGATGCATTGCGAGTCGTGCGCGTTGGACATCAGAGAGACTCTGGAGGAGACGGCGGGCGTCCGCAGTGCAGACGTAACTTTTAACGGCAAGACCGCCGTCATCGAGTTTGACGATGCGACCGTACAGCAGACGACGCTCATTAAGAAGATTCAGGATTTGGGTTATCAGGTGACAGTCGCGGACGAATAACAAAAGGGAGACAAAGAATGTCAGAAGCGGACAACAACACACAGAGCGGAAATGAACAAGCATTGGATGATCGCGGCACGGATGCGACCGCCGCGCTCGCCCTCCTCCGTCGGCTCAGAGACAACGGCTTTGAGGGTGACAACGAGAAATATGCCGTCGCTTTAGGCCGTCCCATCGAAGAGGTCGAGGGCTGGATGCAGGGCACTGAACCGCCCGACGACGACATCCTCATGAAAGCGCGCGGCATCGCCAAAGAGCGCGGAATTGAAGTTGAATAAAGTTATCGGCTATCAGCAGTCAGTAGTCGGCAATCAGTCGAAGAGCATTCTTTAACTGATTACTTATTACTGACTGCTGACTATTGTTTTATGAAAGACAAGATAGACAAGGCAGCCAGAGAACTGGTCGAATCCTACACAGGTGACGGCATTAAGATTCATCATCTTGATCGTTGTCCTCTGCCTTCGCACGCAGAGATTATCCGTGTGCTGGTGACGATGCACGAACTGCTCTTCCCCGGCTACATCGGCGCGCAAGGCTTGATGGGCGAATCTTTGCGGGCGCACGTCGCGGCGCGCATGGCGTGGCTTTACGAGACGCTCACGGAGCAGATCAGCCGCGCCGTCAATCATGGTCAGAATATTCATCAGGGCTACGCCGTGACCGGGCGCGGAGCCGCCGAGCGCGCGCAGGAATTTTTGTCGCGCCTGCCCAGCGTGCGCAAGACGCTGGCGACCGACGTGCAGGCGGCTTATGACGGCGACCCGGTGGCGACCTGTCTCGATGAAATCATCTTCAGCTATCCGAGCATCTATGCCGTCATGGCTTACCGGCTCGCGCATGAGTTGCACGAACTGCGTGTGCCGCTCATCCCGCGCATCATGACCGAGCACGCGCACCATCGCACGGGCATAGACATTCATCCCGGCACGCGCATCGGTTCAAGTTTTTTTATTGACCATGGGACGGGAGTCGTCATCGGCGGCACGGCCATCATCGGTCGCAACGTGAAGGTCTATCAGGGCGTGACCATCGGCGCGTTCTCGTTTGACAAGGCGGCTGACGGGAGTCTGATTCGCAACACGAAGCGCCATCCGACCATCGAGGACGACTGCATCATCTACGCGGGCGCGACCATCCTCGGCGGCGAGACGGTCATCGGGCGCGGCAGCGTCATCGGCGGCAACGTCTGGCTCACGCACAGCGTCCCGCCCAATACGCGCGTCATTCAAGACTCGCCCGCCCTGCGGATCATCACCAGCGACGAAGCCGCCGTCTCATAAATGTTGAATGGAGAAAAGCAATTTTTATTAACCATTCAAGATTTCGAGAGTTCAGGAATCCTCCATCCATTCGCCATTTCTTTGGGACATAGGTTAGAGAAGTTAGACGTTACTCCTTGAGGTGAAAAGACGTTCAAACCCCCAGCTTTCGAGTTGGGGGTTTTAGTCTTTAAAGGAGGCGTTTAAACAAAGTTGGCCGTGAGCGGCAAAGGGAGCGATCCTAGATGAGAGCCTTATCGAAAAGCATTCTGCTTTTTATGCTGAACTTGCTCGACGCACAACTGACGATTATCTGGGTGCGGATGGGCGTGGCAACCGAAGGCAACGGACTGATGGCGCGGCTCATGGAATCGGGCAACGCGCCTTTTCTGTTGACGAAACTGGCGGTCGGGGCGCTCGTCGCTTATGCGCTCTATCGTTTCTCGCACATCGAGTTGGCGCAACGCGGAATGCGCCTTGTGCTCGGTATCTATCTCGCGCTGATGTGCGTGCACGCGCTGGCTGGCATGACGGCTCTCGGCTGGCACGCGCCTCAAGTCGCCATCGCCTACATCTCATACCTGCCGGACAGCCTGCTCTCGCTATTGTCTTAAATACCTCAGACTGCTCAAGCCAGCCCGTCGCCTGCAAATTCGCCACATGGCGGGGCGCTTTTGTCGCTCACGTTGCGCGAAAGCGTCGACGCGCCGTCGAGCCTTAATCCCCATCCCAATTTTATAGAAATCTCCGTGCGACAATTCTTTCGGGAACTCTCAAGCGGCTTTCCGGCAATTCTCAATGAATGGCATCTGTCCGGCTCTCGCGCACGGCGAGCGTTGGCACGCATCTCGCTTTTAACAAACTTGCGGCGGCGCGGCTTCGTACTAAACTAGCGTCACACACGACGCAAGCAAGCAGGGAGAGCATCCCCTGCCTGAAGGGTTAGGCGACGCGGCAATCGTGCGCGCAAACGCTTTGGCCGCCGCCAGCATCTCAGTTATGCGCCTCGCTTTTTGACATTGACAAATTTTTACGAGAATTAAAGCCATGTATAAACTTTCCGCACGCCAAATCTTAATCATCGCGCTGCTGTCGGCGATCTTCGCCGCCGGAGTAGTCGCCGTCTACGACCGTTTCGGTCAACGCTTGCAGCCTTCGGGCGCGGCCTTCAGCGAAGTTGCGCCGGAGGGCATCTCCGCCCCTTCGGTCGTCTCGGATGAGCGCAACAACATCGAGGTCTACAAGACCATCTCGCCCGGCGTCGTCCACATCACTTCGACGACGCGCCCGCGCGGCTTCTTTGACGAGGGCGGCGAGGGCACAGGCTCCGGCTCGATTATTGACGAGCAAGGCCACATCCTGACTAACTATCACGTCATCGAAGGCGCAGACGCGCTGAGCGTCAATCTCGGTGGCGAGAAGACCTACCCGGCGCGCGTCGTCGGGCGCGACCCGGACACCGATCTGGCGGTCATACAGGTCACAGCGCCGCGCGAAAAGCTGACGGTCGTGCCGCTCGGCGATTCCGACCGTCTCATCGTCGGGCAGAAGGTTCTGGCAATCGGCAATCCGTTCGGGCTTGACCGCACTTTAACGACCGGCGTCATCAGCGGTCTGCAACGCCCGATTCAAGCGCGCAACGGGCGCATGATTGAGGGCGCGATTCAAACCGACGCATCAATCAATCCGGGCAATTCGGGTGGGCCGCTGCTCGATTCGCAGGGACGCATGATCGGCATCAACTCGCAAATCCTGTCGCCGGGCGGCGGCTCGGTCGGCGTCGGCTTCGCCGTTCCCGTCAACATCGCCAAGCGCATCCTTCCGCAACTGATTAACGAGGGACGCGTGACGCGTCCGAAACTCGGCATCCTGCCCTACAACGTGCGCGACATACGCGGCGTGCGGTTGCCCGTCAACGAAGGCGTGCTCATCGGTCAACTGATGCCCGAAGGCGCAGGCGCGGCGGCGGGACTGCGCGAACTCGGTCAGGACGCTAACGGCGATGTCATCCTCGGCGACATCATCACGGCGATTGACGGCGAGAAAGTGAAAGACAACAACGACCTCTTCCGCATCCTCGACAAACATCAATTCAACGATGTCGTGCAGGTCGAAGTCTACCGCAACGGTGAACGCACGACGGTTCCCGTCCGCTTGCTTCCCGAAAAGCGCGCCACCCTCAGACGGTAAGATAGAAGGCCGGCGGCGAGAGATTAATAAAGAGAGGTCAGTTCAAAACAGAACTTTCTTTATTAATCTCTCGCCGCCGGCCTCTGAACTCTTTCCTTGTGTCCGAACACTTCATCAACGACGGTTACGGCTGGACGTGCCAGCACTGCCGCGAAGCCGACGCAAACACGCGCGCCTCGCATTCGTTAGAGCGGAGCGCGCGCGCACGCTTTTTTCACGAAGGCGAAGCGGAGGAGCGCGAGGGCGTGCGACTCTCTTCACGCGCGCTCGCCCGCTGGCGCGAAGACCCCGCGCGCCGCATCCTCTTCTGTCCCGTCTGCGGCGTCGAAGAAGAGTTTAAAAGTTAAGAATGATTTGAGATTTGAGATTTGAAATCTCGAATCTTCAACCGCGCAACTTTTGTTTTCTAATTCTCTGAGGCTGTGAGTTTCTTATTTGATTCGGAGCCGAGCAGACGCCGCAGTTCGCCGAGACGCGCTTCGGGTGCGCCGTAGCGTGCGCGGTAATCTTCAAAGCTGCGCTTGATTGTCTCAAACGCTTCCTCTCGATTGTAGACATCCGCGATCTCGACGCGGCGCGGCGATTCCTGCGGCAGTTGCTTATAAGTTAAGAAGTAGTGTTGGAGGCGTTCGATGAGTCCGGGCGGCGCTTCCGAGATGTCGTTGATGTGACCGTAGGCGACATCGGATTCGAGGACGGCGATAATCTTGTCGTCGGCTTCGACGCCATCAATCATACGCAGGCCGCCGATAGGTTTAGCACGCACGAAGAAGTTACCGTGCGCTGCGCTCTTTTCCGTCAACACGCAAATGTCCATCGGGTCGCCGTCGCCGTGGATGTTCTCGATGCCGCATCGTTGCTGGCAGAGTTCGGCGACGCGGTCGCCGCAAAAACTCTGCGGGATAAAACCGTAGAGCGTCGGCGGAAAAGATGAGAAGCGTTGCGGGCGGTCGAGGCGCAGGTGTCCTGAAGGCTTGTCGAGTTCATACTTGACGGCATCGGTCGGGACGATTTCGATATAGGCGTTGACGATTGAAGGCGCACCCGCGCCGGGTGTGACGCCGTGCCATGGATGCGCCTGAAAGAGCAGAGCGAGCAGGTCGTGAAGTGACGTTTCGTTCGCTGTCGTCATCGTGTCGAAAAATCCTCCGCGTTGATTTTAGGAGCGCGCGGCCTTCGATTTCGTTGTGGTAAAATCCGGCTCTCCGAGCCGACGTTATTTTCCAGAGATTATGGACGCCGCCCGCCTCGCCTGTCCATCAACGATGATAGGTAGAGGATTAAGGTTCGGAAATTTAGACACGCTTCGGAAGCTTTTATGTCAGCCATCACTTCCACAGAGAACATATCGACCGAGACAGCCCAGACGCGTGCCGTTTCGATGCGCTGGATTATTGGCGCGCGTGATGATTTGTTGTGGTTCATCGGTTCGGTTGCGACCAGTTACCTGCTGTTTGCGCTCTATGTCGGCGGGGTCGTGCCGCTCATCTGGATGGCGGCGACGTGGGCGATTCTGATTGACGCGCCGCACGTCTTTGGAACTTTCTCGCGCACATACTTCGACCGCGAAGAGCGGCGCACACGCCGACGATTGCTTAGCTGGTCGCTTCTCTTCTTCGCCATCGGCCCTGTTATGGTGTTGGCCGGAGCATTCGTTCCGTCTTTAAGCGGGGCTGGCCTCGTCTTCTTTTTTCTCGCGGCCTTGTGGGCTTACTACCATCTCGTCAAACAGCACTACGGCTTCATGGTGCTCTATAAGAAGAAGAACGAAGACCTCGCGCCGATAGACAACGCGCTCGACCGCGCCTTCCTGCTGCTCGCTTTTACGTACCCGTTCATCGCCTTCGTCGCGCGCGACCGTGAAGCGTTAGCGCGCGTGCCAGCCGCGTTGCATAGCGGCATCGCCTATCTGGAAATGGGGCTGCTGGCGGCAACGGTCGTCTGCGCGCTCGTGTGGCTTGCTCGACAATTCCAGCGCGTCGTCCGGCGCGAACCGCTCGACGTTCCGAAATATTTATTGCTCGCGGCGGCGATTCCGATGCACTGGGTTGTGCTGCTGACGCCGATGCCGCATAAGCCTCTCGCCATCGTCGCGATTCTGACCATCTATCACAATTTTCAGTATCACCGGCTCATCTGGTTCCACAACCGGAAGTATGCGAGAAGCGCAGACGCCAGAGAGCGCTACGGCGCAGCCGAACTAATCAGCCGCAAGGCTCTCCACTATATCGCTTTCGGACTTCTCTTTGGCCTCTGGTACGCAGGGCCGCGCCAGTACTTCACTTGGACGCGCCTCGACGCGCTCGAACGAGACCTCTTCGCCCAGACGCTCCTCGCCTTCTTCTGGGGCTACGCTTTCATTCACTATTATCTCGACTCGAAAATCTGGCGCGTGCGCCGCGACTCGTCGCTCGGCAAAGCCCTGCACATGGAATAGGCATCGGGATTGAAGATTTGAAATCCAAAATCTTCAAGCACTCAACTTTTGTTTTCTAAGAAGAAAGAGCCGCGCCTTTGAATCAGGCGTGGCTCTTTTCCGGTCGGGATTAAAATATTGCGGAAGACTATTTGCGGTTCTCTTTGTTCGTGTCGGCGACCGACTTGAGCGCCTGAAACGTGGGCGGCCAAAGTCCGACGAAGATGCCCGCAGACTTCTTGCCGGAAAAGAACAGCGCCAGAGATGCTCCGATTGAAGCCACTGTTAGAATGTGGAATAAGCTCGTGCCCGTCGCAGCCTTGGTTGACTGATCCATCGTGCGCAGCGTTGACTCCACTACATCCTTATTATTGCCTGTGGTCAGCGATGTATTCTCGCTGCCCGTCGTCGTATTGTCCTGTGCTCTTTGCGTACTCGTTGCTGTTTGTGCCATTTCCTATATTCCTTCCTTGTTGTTAACTGTCCTTACGAGGATTTTACTTGACGCGGCCCTTGAGAAATGCGATTCCCAAAAGCAATGCCAACGATACTCCGACGATGACAAAGCCCCGCGTCCGTTCCGTATTGTTTTGAGCCGTAAGATTCATAGTTCTACATGATCTTGCTAATCCCGTGCCACCTTCTCACACCATTCACGAGTCGCCGCGTGGCGATACTCGAACAACTTCTTCAGGCGCGGCTCGACAAAGAGCGGCGCAGAGAGTTTGCCCAACAATCCGAGAGGCGGTTCGTACTCAATCTCGTCGCGTAAGATTGCGCCACGCTCATGTGGACGGACGATGTGACGATGACGCCAACTCTTGAACGGCCCCGACACCTGAACGTCTTCAAACATTCGCGGCGGGTCGTAGGCTGTATGTACGGCCACCCAGCGCACCGGAAACAGGCCGAGCACACGCATCTCCAAGATGGTTTTCGCGCCCACCTCAAGCGTCGGCGCATGCTGTACGACGCGCCCGCTCTCCCACGGCGGCATCAGCAGACGCAAAGCGTCCGGCTGTTCGTGAAAGGCAAAAACCCGCTCCGGCGCAGCCGCGATGATGCTCTCTCGAACAAAGATCATAAACCAAACAGCCCTGCGCCCGTCGCCCCGGCTCTTAAATAATCGGCGCGAAACTTTCAACACTTCCCCTCGACGCGCTCGCCGGACGGGACGAATCGGCAACGTCGAGAAGCATACACAATTCGCACAAACCGCTCATCACGAATCTTTGACAACTTTGAAAAGTTTAATTGTCATCCGGTATTTCTAGAAAAAGCTCTTGACAGGGCAAAAACGGCGAGTATCCTACAATCGCTCGAAACGCCCATGAATCAACAATCCGTCAAATTCCTGACGACGCGGCAACTGGCGCGTCTGTGGCATGTCAGCGAGGCGACCATTAAGCGCTGGGCCGACGCAGGGCATCTCAATTTTACGCGTACTGTCGGAGGGCATCGCCGCTTCACACTCGAAGAGGTCGCGCGCTTTCAGAGCGCGCGTGGATTGGGCGCATCCGCGATGGCGGCGACGTTGGGGGTGCGCTCGCGCGTCTCCGTCGCCGAAGTCGCCGCACCGTGCGTCGAGAGGGGTGCGGAAGACGACGGCGCAAACCTCTTTTTTGCAGCCATCAAAAATTACGACGACCGTGAGGCGACCGCACTGCTTCTCGAAGCCTATCTGAACGGCATCGGGCTGGCGACGATTTTCGACGAAATCGTTGCTCCCGCAATGCATCGCGTCGGACGACTCTGGCACGGCGGTGAATTCTCCGTCGCCGACGAGCATCTCGCCACGCGCGCGGTGCTGCGCGCCATCGAATCTTTGAACATCTCGATTAAACGTAGATACACGACCGGACAACTCGCCGTCTGCTGCGGCGTCGAAGGCGAGCTACACGACATCGCCGTCTGCGCCTTGCAAGTCATCCTCGAAGGCGAAAGCTGGCGCGTGTTCAATGTCGGAGGCAACACGCCCTTCTTCGCTCTGACTGAGGTGGTGCTGAAACAGCGGCCTGCGCTCGTCTGCATCTCTTCGACGATGAACCACGATCTTGAACGCGGCGCGCGCGAATACCGTCAATTTCAAGAAGCCGTCGCAGAATGCGGCGCACGCGTTGTAGTCGGCGGCGAAGGATTTCGCGACGAGATGACGCGGAGGCGTTTTCCCGCAGACCTCTATGCCAACAGTTATAGAGAGTTGGTTGATTTCATGCAGAGTGATTTGCGCTCGTCCGGGGAGGCTTGAAAGGTTGATTGTCAGGCGATATCTAACCAATACTCTCACACATGGAGATTCAGGGCTTCAGATTACGAGGATTCAAGCGACCGCGAGGTGATGCTGCCCGTGCTCGGCAAGCTTGAGCGCGAAGTGATGGAAGAAACTTGGCGACGCGGCGAGACGAGCGTGCGCGAGATTCATCTCCGATTCGGCGAGCGGCTCGCCTACACGACTCTGATGACGACGCTCGACCGCCTCTTCAAGAAAGGTCTGCTGGCTCGTCGCAAGCAGGGGCGAGCCTTCCTCTACACGCCGCGCTTTTCGCGCGCCGAGTTTGAGAACGAAGTGGCCGGAGATGTCATCGAAGGATTGCTCGGCGGCGGCGTAGGCCGCGCCGAGCCGATTCTGGCCTGCATCGTCGAAGCCGTGAGCGAGCGCGACCACGAGTTGCTTGACGAGCTTGATCGTCTTATCAAAGAGAAGAAGAGAGCGTTACAACGTCGTCAGGAGTAGCTTGAGGATGTACCACCTGCTCGGAATTTGTCTCGCGCTGGCGGCGTTGTTGGCCTTACAACGCGCTCGCGTCCGTGCTTACCACTCTCGTCTGGCGCGCTCTGCGCCGGAGGGCGCAGGCGTGGACGGCGCAGACCCGTGCGCGGACGCTTTTTGCTTTGCGCATCCTTCCGGCGACGTGCGCGCTCGTCACGGTCGGACTCTTTTTGCTTCCCGCTTACATCGCTTTTGAGCCGCGCGAATCGAACGAAAGCGTGAGCATGAAACTCGCCGTCTGTGCGCTTATTTCTGTTTTAGGAATCGCGCTTGCGATCCGTCGCGGCCTCGCCGCATGGCTGGCAACGCGGCGGCTCGTCAACGTCTGGCTGAGCCGCGCCGAACCCGTCCGGCTGCCGGGCGTCTCGATCCCAGCTTTTCGTATTCGCGATCCATTCCCCGTCATTGCGATTGTCGGCGCGTTCCGGCCACGACTGTTTCTCGCCGGTCAAATCTTCGACTCGCTGGAAGAGGAAGAGATGGTTGCGGCATGCGCGCACGAGTGCGCGCACATTGACGCGCGCGACAACTTGAAACGCACGCTGCTGCGCGCTTGTCGTGACGCGCTCTCAATTATTCCCTGCGGTCGTTCGCTCGATAACGCATGGGCGCAAGAGTCGGAGTACGCGGCAGACGAACGCGCGGCGGGCACGGGGACGAATTCCGCGCTCGACCTCGCAGGGGCGCGCGTCAAGATCGCGCGTCTCGCTCCGGTCGACCTCCATCCGGTGATGTTGCCCAAAGGCTCTTACATGATTAGCGAAACCGCCGACGGTGTGTCGGGTCGCGTGCGACGCCTCGTCGAACTCGCCTCGGCACGCGCGACTGTTGAAACTCACAACGCTTCAACGCCCCTCGTCAACCGTCTGTTGTGGACATGCCTGTGCGCCCTGCTCGCAGCCCTCGCGCTCGCCGCCACCAACCGGGAGGTTTTGGAGACGACTCACGAAGCCATCGAGCGCCTCGTCTTCCTGCTCAAGTAGCCCTCTTCCAAAAGTTGAGCGCACTTAAGTTCCGTCGGGATAGACATGGGCGGACTACTTTCCAAACCGTTTCCAATTTGGGCGCAGCCAATCAGGTTGAAGCTATCGCGCAGAGCAGTGCGTGAGCCACCTCACGTTTATCAATGTCGGAGTGTCCCAGTATGATTGTATCGGCATTGAGGTTGTAGAGCTTTCCGGCTTTGAAAGAGTATGGGAAGGTCACGGCTCCGAGCGGCGTCGTGTTATCCGCTTCGGGAGTTTTCTGAGCGCCGTTGCGCCCGATGCCACCGAACCGGCTACCTTCGTCACCAAATGCTGCGGCACTTGCGGCATCATCGCCGGAGAGTTTGGAGGCGATGGGATAGGCAATCCCGACAGCTTCATCCTTGATACTGTGTGTGATGATAATCGGCCCCGCCACTTTTTTCTGCGTAACGACCTGACGGAAAAATCCGTCCCGCTGCCCATCGAACTTTTGCGCGAATCCGTAATGCGAAAAGGCGGACTGAATCAAGGTCATCGAGTCCGGGTTTATCGAAGGCATGCCGGGCGACCCGTCGGCTACCGCAGTCACCAAGCGCCCGCCGAAGCTATGACCGATCAGATGAATCTTCACACCCGGAGCCTTCTCTCGAATTTCTCTTATCACCCTGTACACTCCATTCCGCCCAATGTCGCCTGCACGCGCTTTCATCTGATAGTAAGTCGCAAAATTAAGCACTTTGCGGGCGGCTGCTTTGAGTCCGCCAAATATATCCAGTCCGGCTGCGCCTCCTCCGTCAGAAATGCCCGTCGAAGAATTAAAATCAGCAGCGCCTCCCATCTCTCCTGAAGGCGGCGGGAGAAGGTCGGGGCTGCTCAAGGTCTTCACTAATTCATCAGGTGACATCTTGAAGAACAAATCTGAAGCGTCGTCGCGATGTTGCTCGTGCTTGTCGGGGAGTGACCGAATCAGGTTGGCGAAATCGGCGGGCGCGTTCGGGTCATCGTCGAGGACGGGCACTAACTTTTTAGCCTGCTCGATAATGGCATCCTCATTCGGATTGTCGAAGGCTCCTTTCAGGTTCTCCAACTGTCGAAGAATTTCCGCCTCTTCACCATCCGCCACGACACTCGCCGCGCCGCTCGCGGTGAGATCATCGTCGGCGAATTTCTTAGAAGGCCACAGAATAGCGAGCACCGCAAAACTTCGCGCCCCCATCGTCGGCGGCGGATTCTCATCAATCTCCTGACGCACACGCGCGAAAAATCTCCTGTAGAGATCACGCGCCTCATCCATGTCATTGTTCCAGCCGTGAGAGAAGACGAAAAGGTCTGAGACAACGATTTTAGTTGCTCCGGAGACAAAGGCCACTACATGCCTGACCTCTTCCTCGTCATACACAGCGCCTTCTTTATCGAATTGCACTTCAAAGTATGGGAAACCGGATATTTCTTTCATAGCGTGTTCACCAAAATTCAGACGGATTGAATCGCGCGCATCAAGTCAACCAAGCCGTGCCCTTGAAAATATCGCTCACGTTTGAGGTCGGTCGCGGTTGACAGGAAAATCTCCTTCACCGTGTCAGGCCGTCCGATGAATTCACGACGCACCGAAAGAAATGCGGCGATAACGCCGGACACGTGTGGGGCAGCCATGCTCGTGCCGCTATCTTCGCGGTAATAGCCCGGAGGTTTTAGGGGCTGTGCGGCTGCGCCGTCGGCGGGCTGTTCATTCGTCGCCGCTGCCGGTGCACTGGCTACTTGCGCGTTTCTTTTCCGACGTTGAGTCGAGTCACACGAGATAATCTTCTCGCCCGGAGCAACAAGGTCTGGCTTCAATCGCCCGTCGCCCGTGGGTCCCTTGGATGAAAAATAAGAGACGCCATAGACGTGCGGCTTCTCCCTGTGCGTAGAGCCGACCGTTATCGCCTCATCGGAATTACCCGGATCATTGATGGTCAAATCCAGACCGGCGGTGACACTGGTTTTCTTACCTTGAGCCTGCACATATCCATAGCCGGTGTTACCAGCGGCAACGACAACCACCACCCCGCTTTTGACAAGCCTGTTGACTTCCACACACAGCGGGCTTTGACCACACGCGAACCATTCAGGCTCGAACTCGTAGCCGACGCTCATGTTCACTCCATGAATGCGAATCAGGCGACCGTTGCCATTGATTTCCTGAATCCACTCAATCGCGGCGATGAGATTGCTCGCCTGCCCTCTCCCGTCTTCATCGAGCACTTTCAAACTAACTAGCTTGCACTTGGGAGCCATCCCGGAGATACCCGGCTTGATATTTATATTCTTTCTAACAACGCGATTGTTTTCATCTCGATTCAAAGTAGTAGCGGTGATGATCTGCTCTTTCGTCGCATCCACTTCACCGTTGACCAGATGCTTATCCATCGCCTCCAATTCACCGGCGATAATACCGGCGACATGTGTTCCATGGCCGTAACTATCTTCTAAAGGCTTCTCGTCGGCTCCAACCTTCATATCAATTTCTTTCGAGAGATCGTCATCCATGCTCACCTGCCCGCTGAGCACTGTGAAGTCACGATGTTGAAGCGGGTCGGGGAATGGAGGAAAGATTAAATTCTTGTGCGTATTGAAATGAGGATGGTCGCCATCAATGCCGGAATCCATGACAGCCCAGACGATCCCTTCACCGAACGCCGAAAACGCATTACGAGCGGCATCGGCTTTGACGGTGCTCACCGATTTGGTTGTCAGTTTCGTAACTTTAAAGTCAGGCCAGATGTGATAAATGGCGAAGTTGGAGGCGAGCAATTCGTCACCGGAAGTAGTCATCCCGCCGTCGCGCCTGACAAGCTCTTTAATTACTGTTTCTTCCAACACAGCAAAAACATACTGCTGGCTGTACTTGGTCTTAACAAGGTTAACCCCCTGCTTTTCTTCCGCCCCTTTCTCAACATTATCATCATTGAGGATTTCGATAATTAACCTCCGAACCTTCCTCTTGGCCTCTTCACGCCCGGCATCATACAAAAGGTTGATATCAATTATTACAGGATAGACCGGCTCCGGCGATATCACTCCCCTCTCTTTCTCTTTTGCGCGCTCATCAAACTCTGTGAAGAGAGGCATTGCGATCACTGTTTTCTCAAGTACCAATGGCGCGAATACTGTTCCCTTTGGATTGGTTTTCTCCACACCTAATATCGCACCTCCCCTGATTTGTGATGCCGCCTCTGGCGGTGACTGTTCTTCAACGGGGCGCTCCGTGTTTTTTGTCGAGTGGTCTTCATCTGTTCCGGTTGTCCCTGCTTGCTCCGCTACCGCTCCGCTTTCCGGCGACAATTCTTCAGAGTTCTGCCCGGCCGCTTTTTTACTAACCCGGCCAGATGATTTTCCGGGCTTCTTAGAGGTTGGCTTACCTTTGGTCATATCTTTCTCCACTCAAGCAGAAAGTTTATACAAAATCAGACGATAGACTAGTGGGTAAAGCGCTCAACTTCAATCGTCAATCTTCGTCGTGCTCTTCGCCGTCGTAGTGCATCACGACGCGCTCGTCGTCGACGATGGTTTCGAGATGGACTGACCGACCCCAGAGCGCGTGGACGTGCTCTAGGACTTTGCGAGCGTAGTTGCCGTCGAGTTCCGCGCCCTCGTATGAATGCTTGAGGTAGAGTTCGCGGTTGCGGTTGTAATCGCCGTCGGCGACGACGATATAGGGGAAACCGAAATTGGTCATGTTGGCGACGAGTTGATCGCGCACGCGCTCCCAACGTCTCTCCGTCACCGTCCATTCTTCCTCTTCGACCAACTCGAAAACATAAAGGTCAAGCTCTTCGCAGAGGTCTTCCGTCAGGTAATTGCGGAGGAATGAAACGTCGTTATCCAGTTCGCGCACCTCGAAAATCTTGGCCCGCCCCTCGTCGCCTTTGCGCCCAAATTTTTTGCGTTCTTCAACGGAAGGTTTATCCCAACGCCGCTCGATATCCTCGAAAATTTTGTAGCCGAGATAATATGGATTCAACTGTCCCTTGTGCGGCGAGACGACGCCCGAATGAAGGTCTGCGAACTCAAGAAGCTCCGTGTCTGAAAGCTCCAATTCGCGCAGGATGCGCGCATGCCAAAACGACGCCCAACCTTCGTTCATGGTCTTGGTCTGCATCTGTGGAACGAAGTATTCCATCTCCTCATGAATCATCGCCATCACGTCGCGCTGCCAGTCTTCGAGGACGGGCGAGTTGCGGAGGATGTAGTAGATGAGGTCTTTTTCGGGCAGGCGGTCGCCGCGCGGTTTCTGCTCTTCTGCGATGGATGCGGGCGCGGCTGTTTTGGGTTCCATGTTCCAGAGGTCGTCGTAGCGGCCTTCTTTCGGCCTCAGCGCGGCGGCGTCACTGTCGCGGCGCTGTTGCTCCTCGCCCCTGCGCGGCAGTTCCCGCTCGCGCCGGATGAAGAAGTTCGGGTCAATGTGCTCCTCGATGGAGAGCACGGCGTCTAAAAGATTCTCGACCCGTTTGCGACCGTACTTGAACTCGTATTCCGACATGCGATTGGAATGCGTCGAGACGGATTCGACCATGCGGCGATTGGTCTTCGAGAAGTAGGCATTGTTTTTGAAGAAATCAACGTGACCGAGCACATGCGCCATGACCAGTTTGTTCTGGATGGGGCTGTTGGTTTCCAAGAGAAAGCCGTATGAAGGATTGGTGTTGATGACGACCTCGTAAATCTTCGAGAGGCCGAAGTCGTACATCGTCTTCATACGATGGTAAGCCTTGCCGAACGTCCAGTGCGAATAGCGACCGGGCAGCGCGTAAGAGCCGATCTCGTACATCACCGTCGCGGGAACCATCTCGAAGCGGGTCGGGAACGGATCGAGGCCGAACTTTCTGGCGACCTCCCAAATATGTTCGAGCGTCTTTTCGAGGTCTTTGAGTTCACGGTCTTCCATGTCCCTATTGTCGGTCGAAGACAGGCGGCACGGCAAGAGTTTAGTCGCACGTGAGCTTACTTTTTGTCCTTAATCTTTTTGTGCAGCTTTTCGATAGCGCCACGGACAGCCGCTGTGTTCTGAGACTGTGGGTTCTCTTTGAGGTAGGCTTGAAGATGTTCGACGGCTTTTGCAGGCTCGTTGAGTTGCTCATAGACGTTGGCGAGATAGACGTGCGCGATGGCGGGTTTGCTAAGTTCGTAGGCGCGCAGGAGGTGCTTTTCCGCCGCGCGATAATCTCCCTTCATCATCTCTGCGTAGCCGAGCGAGAGATAAGGCGCGGCGAGTTTCTCGTCCAGTTCCACGATGCGGCGCAGCAGCGCGATTCCCTCGTCGTAACGCTTCTGGTTGACGAGCGCGACGCCGATGCCGACGTAAGGCTCTGCGCGCTCAGGTTTGAGTTCGCTGGCCTTGCGGTAGGCCGCGACAGCCTCTTCGTAGCGTTGAAGTTTTGAATATTGCTCGCCGAGCGCGAGGTTGGCGGCATAGAAGGTTGGGTGCTCGCGCACGGCCTCTTCGAGAAGTTTGGCGGCCTGCTCAGTCTTGCTCTCCGCCGCGCTCTTCAAAGCCTTCCGGTATTTCTCGCGCGCGCCGTCGGGCGTGTCCGCGTCTAGTTCCTCGACCGCCACGACCCCGGCGGGCGGAGACTGCGACGGGTCGGCGCGTCTGGGGATGAGCAGGACGTTTTGCGTGAAGGTCTGCGGGGCGGAGCCGAAAGCCGACACGTCCGCGTAGACGCTCGTGGTCTCGAACGTCTGGCCGTCACCGCGAGCGGTCAGTTGATACCTCCCTTTGCTCAGAGCGCCGAAGGTGAAATGTCCGCCGAGGTCTGTGAAGGTTTCGTAGATGAGCCTGCCGCTTAAGGTGAGCGTGATGTTGACGGGGTTCGGGGGAGGCTCGCCGTTTTGCAGGACGGCCTTGCCTTCGAGCGTGTGGATGCTCTGCGCCCGCGCCTCCCGCATGGCAGACAGCAGGAGCGCGGCGCACGCGAAAGCGAAGAGAAGCCTCTGAAGCGTGTTCATGATCCGTTGTCCCCGTTTCCCCGGACTGTAATAGCAGAGCACGGCATGAGAGTTCAACTGAATAAAAAGGTAAGGCCGAGGCTCTCGAAGGCGAGCGCCCCGGCCAGTCTCGTCCGGCTTGATTTAGTTTAGAAGGTGAAGCGGACGCCAAATTGTCCTTGGAACGGGATGCCGAGCGGCTCGGAGAACCCGGTCGCGCCGAAGAAGTTGACCGGCTTCTTGAAGTCCGGCTCGCCCACCACGTTCTGAAACTCTCTGCCGAAGTTGGCTGTGTTGAAGACGTTGAAAGCCTCGAAGAAGAGGCCGAGTTTTTTGGTCTCGCCGAAGTTGAAAAACTTCGAGACGCGGATGTTCAACTGTTTGAAGTCGTCGCCGCGCACGGTGTTGGGCGGCAGGTGATTCTGGTCGTTACCGTCGCGCGTCTCGCGTTCGCCGACGGTCACGCCGTCGCGGTTGATGTCGCAGCCGCAACTCGGAAGGATGCTGTAGGCTCTGGGCGACGACAACTGAAGAATCGGCGAGATTTGAAAGCCATAGGGCAAATCAAAGACGCCGGAGACGACGAAGCGATGGCGCTCGTCCGCGTCCGTATAGCCGAAGTTCTCCGCTGGGTCCCACTTATTGAAGACGTTCTGCGGCTGGTTGCCGAAGTCGCTGGCGAGGCCGAACCATGCGAGCGAACGCGCGAGCGTGTAGTGCGCGTTCATCTGGAACTTGTTCGCGTAACGTCTGGTGAAAGACACCGTGAAGGCGTCGTAGCGCGAGCGCCCGTCCGACTGCGCGACCGTGATTCTGGCGAACGGGGTGGGAGTTCCGAAGGCCGCCGTCAGTTCAGCCGCGTGCGCGGCGAAGGCCGCCGTCAGCAGGCGACCGGGGTTCGGGTCGGCGCGCTGCGCCCCGATCAGCGGCCCGATGCGCGGATTGATGTCGAGCGAAGTGAACTCGTGCAGGCCGAGGATGTGAACGTAGTCGAACTCCAGAGCCATGTTGCGCCCGAGTTCCTGCGCGTACCCGACGTTGAACTGCTGCGTGTAGGGCGACTCGAAATCCGGGTCGAGCATTCTGCCGCGCGATCCCGGCAGAGGGTTCGTGAGCGGGCGCGGGATGACGGGCGGCGCAGAACTGAGGCTGAGATTTGCGCCGTCGTTCAGGAACGAGGCGTAAATTTCCGTGTTCGCTTGCTGCACGGCGAAGAGCGGCACGTTCAGGAACGATTGGTCATAATAGATACCGTAGCCTCCGCGCACGACCGAGTGAGCGTTGCCCAACACATCCCACGCGAAACCGACGCGCGGCGAGATGTTGTTGCGGTCGTCCTCGGCGGCCTTGCGCCCGAAGGGATTGCCGATGATTTGCAGAGCCTTGAGCGGGCGGCTGCTGGCCTGCTGGTGCTTCGAGTCAACGAAACCGATGTCTAGGTCGTAGCGCGCTCCGAAATTGAGCGTCAGGCGCGGGGTAATCTTCCAGTCATCCTGAAAGTAACCGGCGAACTGCTTCGCCCCGTCCGGCAAATTGAAGCTGGCGTCGCCGCCTGAAAGAATGACATCGGCCACCACGCCGATACCGGCGAGGCGTGCCTGTGTGCATTGTTTCGGGTCTGTCGCGGGTGCACCGAAATTAAGTCCAGCGCCCGCACAGGTGACGGGGCCGATGAGAACCTGATTCGTATTGAACCCTTGCGGGAACTGGCCGGGGTTGTTCACGATCTCGTCGGGGTTGAATTGAAAATCGTACTCCGGCGCTGAGTTGAAAGCGAAGAGGCCGCCGAGCGTCGGTTCCCACACGAAGTCCGCGCCGAACTTCAAACCGTGATTGCCGCGCGTGTGTGTCAGGTCGTCGCGGAACTGGTGCTTGGTCTGGACGGTCTGCTGCGGGACGTTGCCGTTGCGACCGACGGACAGGCCGTCGGGGAAGACGAGGAGCGGCAGTTGGGTCGTCGCCAGAATCCGATTATTGAAGGTCGTCGCCTGATAGATAAACTGGTTGACGGTGCTATTGCTGTAGATATGCGTCCAAGAACCGAGTCCGCTGAAAAGCCTGTTCAGAGACGCGTTGCCGCCGGAGAGATCCGTCTTGACGATGAGAAATCCGGCCTGATCGTTGAGCGCGTCATTGTGCTGGCCGGAGAAGCGGAAGACGAAGGAGTTTTTAGACGAGGGATTCAAGTCCACCTTGGCGGTGTACTCCGTATCGTCGAACGGCTGCGGAAGGAAGCGCACCGCCTCGTAGCCGACCGGCTCAAGAAGCTGAATTTCGTTGAAGGTGTCGCCCGGCACGATGGAATTGCCGCGCTCGCGCGTGCGCTCGATAGTGCCGAAGAAGAACGCCTTGTCACGCTTAATCGGGCCGCCGATACTTCCGCCGAACTGCTGGCGGTTGAAGGGCGGCTTGATGACATCTGCGGAATTCGGGAATAGCACCGGGTTGGCCTCGGCTAAAAGCTTCGGCGCGTTGGCGTTCAGCTTGTCGTGGCGGAAGAAGCCGAAGGCCGAGCCGTGCACCGAGTTTGTCCCGCTCTTGCTGATGACTGACAGCAGCGCGCCGCCCGAACGACCGTTGGCGGCGGAGAAGCGTTGCGTGGAAAGCGCGAACTCCTGAATGCCCTCCATCGAGAAATTCTGGAGAATGCCGCCGACGGCGTTATCCTTATTGTCGCCGCCGTCCACTGTGATATTGAGGTTGCGACCCGTCGAGCCGCCGACCGAGAAAGTGCCGACACGCGACTTCGTCGGGTCGAAAGAGGGTTGCAGCGTCACGCCCGGAATCAGGATTGCGAGCGATGCGAAGGAGCGACCGTTGACGGGCAAATTCGACAGGCGGCGCTGGTCAATGACGCCGCTCACGTCCGTCTTGGTCGTTTCGACAAGCGGAGCCGTATCGGCGGTGACATTGACCGTCTCGCCGATGGAGCCGATTTTCAGTTCGGGGTTGACGGTCGTGCGAGAGAGCACGTTGACGACAATCTCCTGCACGAATCTGGAGAACCCCTGCGCCTCGACCTCGACGCGGTAGGTTCCGGGGATGAGTTGCGCGATCTCGTAGACGCCTTCCGTGCTCGTCGTGACTTCGCGCGTGGCGTTGGTTCCGACGTTGACCGCCTTGACGGTCGCGTTGGGTACGACTTCGCCTTTCTCGTTCTGGACGACGCCGGTGATGACGCCGGTATTGGCCGTCTGGGCGGCTACGGGAGCGAGCGACGAGGCGCTGAGCATGATACTCGCCAGAGCCGCTAACAAGCTCGCCATAAATCTGTTGATTTTCATGGAAACCTCCAGTTGGGTAGTTGTTTTAAAACGGCAACTTCTACAGCTCGAATCAAAGCCAAAACGCTGCCGCAACGACTGCGGTCACAGCAGGTTTTATGAGAGGACACGAGGAGTCCCTTCGGTTAAATGCAATGCGGTTGGAAAACGGTCGCAGCAACCGGCTTCTGCCAGAGAGCATGGCTCGCCGGGAAAATGCGCTGATGGCTGTCCATCGTTCGGCTCAGGCTGGTACAAAAAAAAAGTGCGGGTTGACGGTTACTCTCTTACTTGCAATTGCTGCTCAGTGTAGCGACAAGCACCCTTCGGTTATAAGGAAACAGAGCAAACAATATTCCCAACCGCTCGCGGGACGCCGGTCGAAACTAAACTTAGTCTTATCAGGAGATTAGACCTGATAAGCAGGATTGCTTGAAGAATCAGGGTGAGGATTTAATGACATTTTTTTGGATTTGTCCATTTTTTTGGATTCTCTCGACAGCAAAAATCGGCAACGCCTGCCGTTCACGAGAAGCCTCTGAGAGAGGGGTTCAGGCTTTGACTCCGCTCTTCCCGATGAACTGTTTCAGAGCCGGATAGACATCCTCTTTATCGTCAATGCGGACGCCGATGAAACGCTCCTTGCGTTTGAGCCGGTCGCTGAAAATCGAGAGCAGTGCGCCCGAAGAGCGCCGGTAGCCGGATGCGCCCTCTTCGCCGATTTCCCCGTAGCCGAAAAGATTACAAGTCGTAATCAACTCGTCGGCTAATTTCACGGCCTCTTCGTTGTCGGAGTAGTAGTTGTCACCGTCCGAGAAATGAAACGGATAAATGTTCCAGTCGCGCGGATTGAAGCGCTGCCGGATGACATCGAGCGCGAGTTGATAGGCGGAGGAGACCACCGTCCCGCCCGATTCGCCCTGCGTGAAGAACTGTTCCTCTGTGACCTCTTTGGCCTCCGTGTGGTGCGAGATGAAGACGATTTCGACGTTGTCGTACTTCGTGCGAAGAAATCTGACCATCCAGAAGAAGAACGAGCGCGCGATATATTTTTTGAACTCGCCCATCGAGCCGGAAACGTCCATCAAGGCGAGGACGACGGCATTCGATTCGTAACGCTTGTCCTCTTCCCAACTTTTAAAACGCAAGTCCTCTTTCTTGACATCGCCGAAGCGCGCACGGCTGCCCTCACGCGCGTTGCGTTTGATGTTCTCCAGAATCATTCGCCGCTTGTCGAGATTCGCCATCACTCCCGTGCGCCGGATTTCGTTGAAGCGTGTGGTTTTGGCCTGCACGGCCTTCTTCGCCTTCTCTTCAAGAAAAGGGAGTTGAAGGTCTTCAAAGATCATCGCGGCCAGTTCGTCCAGATCAACTTCCGCCTCGTAGTACTCCGCGCCCCCGTCTCGTCCCGCAGGCCCCTGCCCCTGCTGTCCCTGTCCCGGCTGCCCCTCGCGCGCAATCACATCGCCGACCTTCGTCTTGCCATTGCCCTGCCCGACGTGCTTTCGCTTCCGGTGGTCGAAGCGAAATTTATACTCGTCGAGCGAGCGAATCGGAACTTTCACGGTGCGCTTGCCGTCCGAGAGAATAATCGCTTCGTTCGATACGATGGAGCCGAGATTCTTCCTAATCGCATCCTTGACGCGCTCCTTATGCCGCTCCTGATCAATGATGCCTTTGCGCTGCAAAGACCAATCGTTACGCTGGATGGACATTTCAACACCTCAACCTTGCAGACCGTTGCGCCGCTTGCTGATGATTCGTTCCACGGTATTTACTAAAGCGTTGATTCGCTCGTTCGTCTCGGCCATACGCCGATCCGTCTCAGCCATCTGTCTATCTGTGCGTGTCTGCGACTCCGACAAACGCGCCAGAGCTTCTTCTACCTGTGTTTGGAACTGTGGCAAACGCGCCAAGGCATCTTGCGACCTCGCCTGCGCATCCGCCAGACGCCTCAGAGCATCCTCCAATCGTGTGTGAGACTCGTCCAACGCACCGATTTCCTGATCGTGAAGTTGGGCGATAGCAAGCAGAGAGCCGGATGTTCTCTTCGGTGCGCGCCCATTTCTCGTCGGAACGCGCCTGCGACTCGCTCAATCGTTGCATGTCGGCGGCGAACTGCGCCTGTTGCTGAACGATAAATTCCATGTTGCGCCGCATATTCTCTGACGCGCCAAACCCCGTTTCTTCCGGCTCTTTCATGTTTTCTTCACCCATTTCGAGAGACCCCTTTTGTCAGTTAAGGGTTTGGGTGGGTAAATGAACAACGCCCGCACCTCCGGTATGTTGGGCGGGCGTTGCTGTTGTGCCGTCCCTGATTCGTTGCCGCCGCCCGCGCCCGCATCTAGCGCGAGAGCAGCGTGCCGACGTAGGTCAGGAGTTCGTTGGCGCAGACGGGGCAGTAGCCGCCGTCTTTCACAAGGCGGTCAACCACTTCGTTGATGCGGCGCAGTTGATCCGGGTCGGGCGTCTTGGCGGAGGTCGTAATTTTCACCACGTCCTTGAGGTCTGCGAAAATCTTCTTCTCGATGGCTTCCTTGAGACGCTCGTGCGACATATACTCGAACTGCTTGCCCTTGCGCGCGTAGGAGGAGATGCGAATGAGAATCTCCTGCCGGAAGGTGTTCTTGGCGTTCTCGGAGATGCCGATTTGCTCTTCGATAGAGCGCATCAGTTGCTCGTCCGGCTCGATCTCCTCTTCGGTAATCGGGTCTTTCATCCGCTCCTTGTTGCAGTAGGCTTCGACGTTGTCGAGATAGTTGTTGCACATCGTACGCGCCATCTCTTCAAACGAATAGACGAAGGCGCGCTGGACTTCGATCTTCGCCATCTCGTCATACTCTTTGCGCGCCGCCGAGATGAGATTCAGATAGCGTTCGCGCTGCTCGGCGTTGATACCCGTGTGCTGCTCGAAGCCGCTCTTGATGGTACGCAGGGCGTCAATCGGGTTGATGCAAGTAACGCCGTCACGGACGAGCGCGGAAGACAGGCGGTTAATGATGTAGCGCGGGGAGATTCCGTCCATGCCTTCGCGCACGGTCTCTTCTCTCAGTTCGCGCACGTCCTTCGACTTGTAGCCCTCGACATCTTCGCCGTCGTAGAGTTTCATCTTCTTAACGATGTCCACGTTAGCGCGCTTCGGTTCTTCGAGGCGTGTCATCACGGCGAACATCGCGGCGACCTTCAGAGTGTTCGGCGCGATGTGGACGTTACGCAGGACTTCGGATTGCTTGAGAAGTTTGTCGTAGATGCGTTCCTCCTGCGAGACGCGCAAATTATAGGGCACGCGCACGAGGATAATGCGATCCTGCAAGGCTTCCGATTTGCGATTGCCCGCGAAGGAGACGTATTCATTCTCGTTCGTGTGCGAGAGAATCACTTCGTCCGCGTAGATCATTGCGAAGCGACCCGTCTTGATGTTCTGCTCCTGCGAGAGCGTGAGCAGACTATAGAGGAACTTTTCGTCCACCTTCAACATCTCGACAAACTCCATCACGCCCCTGTTGGCGATATTGAGTTCGCCGTCGAAGCGATAGGCGCGCGGGTCGGATTCGACGCCGACCTCGCCGATGGTCGAGAGGTCAATCGAGCCTGTCAGTTCCGTGATGTCCTGCGATTTGGGGTCGGAGGGCGCGAAAGTTCCGATGCCGACGCGGTTCTTCTCAGAGAAGAGGATGCGTTGAACCTTTACGTCCTCGTGGTGTCCGTCGTAAGTGTGTTCGAGCGCATAACGGCACTGCGGGCAGAGGTCGCCTTCGATGTAGATGCCGTAATGCTTCTCGATTTCGGCGCGGAGTTCATGCGGGATGAGATGCAGAGGCTCTTCGTGCATCGGGCAGTCTTTAATTGCATAGACCGCGCCCGCTTCGATGCGCGTCCAATCTTCAAGCCCGCGCTTGAGCATCGTTACGATGGTTGATTTACCGCCGCCGACAGGCCCCATCAGCAGCAGTATGCGCTTGCGGACTTCGAGGCGCTGCGCCGCGGATTTGAAATATTCAACGATGCGCGCAATCGGCTCTTCGATGCCGAACAGTTCCGTCGAGAAGAAGTTATAGCGCTGGATTTCGTCGCGCGTGCCCTCGTTCAACTTCTCGATGCCCGCCGCATGAATCATGTCGTTGATGCGCGCGTGCGAGAGTTCGGCGAGACGCGGGTTCTGCGTCACCAGTTCAAAGTAATCGCGGAACGTCCCCTCCCACTGCAACGCCTCATGTTGGCGGCGCAAACCTTCGAGCCGCTCGCTGATATTAAATTTTTTGCCATCCTGCTCTTCGTGCATAGCCTCGTCTTAAACCTCTCAAAGTCGGCTTCGCGCGCTTTATGTGGGGACGGCATGTGGAAAGCCACGTCCCGCGTGCTTCTGAATGCGGCCTCGCGCCTCCCTTACCTTCCAACTTTTGAAAGCGAAACTTTCAAAGGAGGCCGCACGGGTTCGGCTGCCGGTCTCGATGCGTGTCTAAATCAACGGGCAACTCGCGCGGGCGTGCCCGTCGCGCCGTCGAGACTTTTCCGAATCTATCAATGAACGACTATTTCAAACGGGAGAGACACTTCAGAAAGGAAACGGTTCGCGTCCGGTCTTTTGCGGAGGCGAACCCGACCGGCACTCTTCGGCTCACGCGCCCCTCGCTGAGTTAGCTCAAGTATAGCATAGCACTTCGGGGGTCAAGTCAATGCTTATTTTCTTCCGCCGCAAGCATCACTCGCGGGCGAAGCAATCCGCTCGGCTCATCGTAGCTCGCCACGGCGAGCAGATTTCCTTCCCCGTCGCGCAAACGCACGCGCTCGCCGTCTTGCCAGAGCGGCTCAGGCGCACGCACAGCCACAGCCGCGCCATGCCGCGCCCGGCTCGCCTCTTCGCCCGTTAGATGCACAAAAGCCATTCGTGAGAGCGCCGCATCCATCGAAAGAAGATTCACTTCCGACCCTTCATCTAACTTTGTTTTCAACTCGTCCAAAGTGTTGGCAGAGTCGAGACGGAACTCGCCCGCGCGCGTGCGCCTGAGCGCCGCCAGATGCGCGCCTGTGTCTAAGCTTTCGCCAACTGACTCGGCAAGCACGCGCACGTATGTTCCCGCCGAACAGACGACGCGCGCCGCGAAATCGCATGTGCCATCATCGTTGTGCCGCAACAACTCGCCGTCTTGCCGGGGCACAATTTCAAATTCGTGGACGGTCACGCGCACGGGCGCGCGTTCTATTTCCGCACCGCGCCGCGCCAACTCGTATAGTTTTCGCCCTTTGACCTTCTTGGCTGAATACATCGGCGGAACCTGCTCAGTCTCGCCGCGCAAGGCTGCGAGCGCGGACTCGATTTGCGCGGCGTCCAGTCCAGCACAATTCCCGGCAGCAATTTCTTCAACTTCTCCCGTGCGTGCGCGCCGTGCGCCCGTCGCGTCTCCCGTCTCCGTCGCATAACCGAGACGAACGAGCGCCTCATACTCTTTCACGTCGCCCGCCAGAAATTGTGCGAGGCGCGTCGCGCGCCCGACGAGCAGGACGAGCACTCCGGTCGCAAACGGGTCGAGCGTGCCCGTATGCCCGACGCGCTTTTCGTTGAAAAGACGACGCACACGCGCCACCACGTCATGCGAAGTCCAACCCGCAGGTTTATCTATGATGATGATTCCGTCCGGCATAGAGAGTTTTTGATTTGCGCTCTAGCAATCTTGAGCTTCAATGCTTTCTTGCTTTCTTGGCGTCTTTGCGCGAAATTTTATCTCACGCCAAGACGCCAAGACGCAAAGATGGTAGAACGCTAAGAAGACGGCTTTCAAAATCTCGGATTTCAAATTGTCTGGTTTGGCGCGTCTTGTTAGAGTAAATGTGTGATGCAGAAGCGGAAGCCGCACGAGCCGAAGTCGGAGAGACAATTGAACGCTGACCTCGAAGAAGAGAAGAGGCGTGCGCGCCCGCCGCGTGTGGCGGATGCCGAGAAGGCGCGCGAGCGGACGATGGCGCAGGCCGCCAAGTTGCTCGCCGCCAAGCCGCGCTCAATTGCCGAGTTGCGCGAGCGTCTGCTGGAAGAAGAGTGGACGACGCCTGAGATTGTCGAGGCCGTGCTGGCGAAGCTCGGAGAGTACGGCTATCTGAACGACGAGCGTTTCGCTTTCGGCTTCGCGTCCTATCGCGTGCGCCAGAAGCCTGTCGGGCGCGGGCGTCTCGCGCCCGCCCCTAAAAATGAAAAAATAGCGCCCCCGCACCCGGGAC
>CAXTRQ010000009.1:60477-65121 GCA_964246705.1 uncultured Pyrinomonadaceae bacterium | reverse complement strand
CACGGTTCCCGCCACTGTGTACCGGCGATTGTGCCGCTTGCCATACTTTAAAGAAAGGGTCACTCGGGAGACTTTTTTTGCGGGGAAGGCCGTGCAAGCCTTAAGGCGCGTTTGAGCCGGGAGTCAGGAAACCTTGCCTGCTATTTTGGACGGAGGCGACCGCTTATGCTCCGGGAAAGAGCGAGTGGCGTCGGGCACTACGGACAAGGCACGGCGGCGCGAGCGCGCCATCTTTCGATGCGCCGCATTTGCGGACGTGAACTGTTCAACCCTCTACGCCCTCCGGCGTCCGCACGGAAGCCCGAGGGCGTATTCGTTTTCCCGAAAGGTTGAACAGACGGCTAAGTTTGTCTCTCAAGTTGCTCACAAATTCTCCGTCCTTCTCAGAAAGGAAATCGGAAATGAGAAGGAAACTTTTTGTTCATCAGATCGCTATTGCGTGCCTGCTGCTCCTAACTTCGGCGGCGGCCATCGCTGCACAGCAAACATCCGGCGCGTCTTCAATCGGCGGGCGCGTCACAGACCCGCAGGGCGCGGGCTTGCCGGGCGCATCCGTGACGCTCTACGCGCGCGAGCGTTCGACCTCCGCCACGCGCATCGCCACACAGACGGACGAGACGGGCGCGTACCGCTTTGCACGACTCTCGCCCGGCGAATACATCATCGAGACTGAGGCTGAAGGATTCGCGCAGGCGCGCGCACGCGTCCTGCACATCGAGCGCGGCGGAACCAATCAAACGATAGACATTCAACTTGAACTGGCGGGCGTCAGCGAAGAAATCGTCGTCACGGCTTCGGATGCGCCGCAGACGGTCGACGAAGTTTCAAAAGCCATTAACGTCGTCGGTCGGCGAGAGATGGAAGAGCGCGACGAATTTCTCATCCCCGAAGCTTTGCGCACAGTTCCGGGTCTGCAAGTGCAACAGTTCGGCGGCCCCGGCTCTTTCGTCCAGATTAGAACTCGCGGCCTGCGCTCGCAAGATACATCCGTCCTGATTGACGGCCTGCGCTTCCGTGACCCAACGGCGGTTCACGGCGACGCGTCCGGTCTCCTGAGCGACCTCGTCAACACCAACACGAGCCGCGTCGAAGTCCTGCGCGGCTCAGGCTCTTCGCTCTACGGGACGAACGCCATCGGCGGCGTCATCAACGTCGTCACGGACGAAGGCGGCGGCCCCTTCCGAGGCAATCTTCTGCTCGAAGGGGGCGGCCTCGGCTACGCGCGCGGGCGTGTGCAGTTGGCCGGAGGCGCAGGTTTAGCCGACCGTCTCATCTATAGCGTCGCCGTCTCTCACCTGAACGTCACGCGCGGCGTAGACTCTACGGACGCGACGCGCAACACGAGCGTGCAGGGGCGCGTCCTCTTTCGCTTAACGCCGACGGCAACTCTGACGGGGCGTCTCTACGCGTCCGATTCCTTCCTCCAACTCAACGAAAGCCCGCTCGCCATCGGCGCGCTACCCGCGAGCGGCATCGTCGCTGCGCGCGCGCTTTCAAAAGTTGAACTGCAACGCTACGAGTCGGGTACGGCGGTCGGACAACTCAACACGGGCGACGCCACTTTTATCCCCGGCGCGAACGACCCCGACAATGCGCGCGCGACACGCTTTTTCTCCGGCGCGATTACTTTCGCACAGAGGCCGACCGAAAAGTTCGGCTACTCCGTTACCTATCACGGCTTGACGACGCGCGGCTCGTTTCGTGAAGGCCCTGCCGGGGCGGGCGATGCAGCGGACTTCAATAATTTCTTCGAGCCTTCGGGTTCGACGCGCAACGACTTCGACGGGCGCACCGATACGCTCAACGCCCGCGCTGATTTTCGCCTCGGTCGCGCCAACCTCATCAATGCCGGTTACGAATTCGAGAGCGAGAACTACTCGAACCGCTCGTTTGCCGTCGCGCCTTCCGGCAATTCTTCCGTGGACGTAACCGAGCGCAGCCACGCTCTCTTTGTTCAGGATCAACTCCGCTTTCTTGAAGACCGCCTGCAACTTTCTGCGGCCTTCCGCGCGCAGTTCTTTTCTCTGACGACGCCGCGCCTGACGCCCATAACGGTCGCAGGGAACACGCCCTTCAGCGTCAACAACTTTGTCGCGCCGCCCAACGCTTACACGGGCGACGGCTCTCTCGCATATCTCTTTCGCTCGACGGGCACGAAGTTGCGCGGGCACGTCGGCAACGGCTATCGCGCGCCTTCACTATTTGAACGCTTCGGAACTTTCTTTAGCGACTTCACGAACTCGTTCGGCATCTTCGGCGACCCGCGCCTCGCGCCCGAACGTTCCATCGCTTTCGACGCGGGCATTGACCAAACGCTCGCCTCCAACCGCGTGCGCCTTTCGGCCACTTATTTCTACACGCGCCTGCAAGAAGTGGTTGACTTCGCCAACTCGATTCCGAATGATGCGACCAATCGTCCCTTCGGAGGCTACATCAACACGGGCGGGCAACTGGCGCGCGGGATTGAGTTGAGCGCGGCGCTCGCGCCTGCGCGCACGCTCGATTTGCTGCTCGCCTACACGTACACGAACAGCGACCAGCGGCATCCGCAGGCGGATAATGTCATCCGCTCGTTCAGCATTCCCGACCATCAATTCGCGCTCGTCGCCACGCAGCGCATCGGTCGCCGCACGCTCGTCAACTTTGATCTCACGGCGTCGAGTGATTACCTCGCGCCCGTCTTCGACAACCGAAATTTCAGCAGCCGCGCCTACCGCTTCGCAGGGATTGTCAGAGGCGACCTGAGCGCCAGCTACACTCTGCCGCTCAAGGCTTCGCGCTCGTTGCGTTTCTTCGGCCACATCGAAAACCTCTTCAACCGCGAGTATTTCGAGAGCGGCTTCCGCACGCCCCGCATCAACGGACGCGCCGGTGCAGCACTCAACTTTTAACTTTGAGAATTGTGAGTACGGCCAACCGGGAAGGAGCAAGGCTGTTGAGCACAGAGCGCCCGCTCGTCGAGGGCGAGGATTTTTACAGGGAGGGCACGGCGGTTGTCTTCACCGCCCGCTACCATTTAAGGCGCGGCTACTGTTGCGCCAACAATTGCCGCCATTGCCCGTACACGGACAAAATGGCGACGACCTCACCACGCGAGAGGGTGACGAATGATGCGACGCACGAAGCAGACTTATAAAAACCTCCGGCCAGCGCAGACCGTTGCGCTGTGCTTATTATCCTGCACGCTCCTATTCTCCTCCGCTTCGTGCAGGCGCGAGGGCAGCAGCAGTACGACGGCGGGCGAAAAGAGCGCGACTACGAATCGTCCGGCGCGCATCATCTCTCTCAGTCCGAGCGCGACGGAGATACTCTACGGCGTGGGCGCGTTCGAGCGCGTGGTGGCCGTCTCGAACTATTGCGACTACCCGCCGGAGACGGCGAACTTACCGCGCATCGGCGGTTGGAACAACGTCAATCTCGAACAGGTTTCGGCCCTGAAACCCTCGCTCGTCGTCTTCGCCAAAGCGCAGGAGCCTTTCATCAAAGACAAGCTTGAGCGGCTCGGTATCGCGACGCTGAGCGTGCCGAGCAATTCGCTCGATGATGCGTTCGCGGCCATCGAACAGATTGGCCGCGCGACCGGCAACGACGCGCAGGCCGGTCGGCTGCTGGCGGAGACCCGCGCTAAAGTTGAAGAGGTCAGGGCGCGCACGCGCGACTTACCGCGTCGGCGCGTGCTGTGCGTCGTTGACCGCGTGCCGGGAACGCTGCGCGATCTCTATTCGGCGGCGGAAGGCAGTTTCATCTCGCAGTTAATCGAAGCGGCGGGCGGAGAGTCCATCGCGCCGAAGGCGGCAGGCGGTTGGGGAAAGATGCAGAAGGAAGCGATCATCGCGCTCGACCCCGACCTGATTATTGACATGGTGCAGAGCGCCGCAGGCAATCTCGCCGAAGACCCGAAAGCGGTCTGGCAAGAGTTGGGAGCCTTGCGCGCCGTGCGCGAGGGGCGCGTCTACACTCTGCGCGAGACGTGGCTGATTCATCCCTCGCAGTTCGTCGGAGATACCGCGCGCAAATTCGCCGGACTGATTCACCCGGAGGCGTTCGACGAAACAAAGCCGGAAGCCATGCCCGCGAAGTGACGATGGAAATAAAAGATTTGAAGGCCACAGACAAGGCGGGCGCGCACATCGAGGCGCGCGCAGTTCGTTATGCTTACGCGGCGGGCGGCGCGGAAGTCGTCTCGGATGTCTCGCTCCGTTTGCAGAGAGGAAAGCTTTCGGCGCTCATCGGCGCGAACGGGTCTGGAAAGTCAACTTTAATCAGATTGCTCGGCGGCCTTGCGGAGCCTTCAAGCGGGAGTATCCTCTTCGACGGCGTGCCGCTCGCTTCCGTAGATGCGCGCGGGCGGGCGCGGCGTGTCGCTTATGTTCCGCAGACGATTGCGACCGTCTTTCCGTTCACCGCGTTGGAAGTCGTGCTGACGGGGCGCAGCCCCTACACGACGCGGTTTCGTTTTGAGAACGAGCAGGACATCCGAGTGGCGCGCGCGGCTCTCTCGGCAGTGGATGCGGGGCACTTGGAAACGCGCCCCTTGACGGAACTCTCCGGCGGCGAGCGACAGTTGGTCGCGCTCGCACGCGCGCTCGCGCAAGAACCAGAGTGCCTGCTGCTGGACGAGCCTTCGGCCGCGCTGGATTTGAA
>CAXTRQ010000009.1:40806-60459 GCA_964246705.1 uncultured Pyrinomonadaceae bacterium | reverse complement strand
GCGTCGCCTGCGCGACGAGCGAGGGAGGACGGCGCTCGTCGTGACGCACGACTTGCAACTGCTTGACCCGGAATTCGACGAAGTGTTCGCCATGCGTTGCGGACAGATTGCCGCCAGCGGTACGCCGCGCGAGGTTTTGCGCGACGAGGTGCTCGCGGGAGTTTACGACGACGCGCAGGTGCGCGCACGTCAAGCGTTCGGGCGCACCTTCGTCTGGTCGGAGCTATAAGCATTTGCGATTTTGGTTTTATTAGCAGATTTGGGTCTTGGCGCTAAATTTTTGTCTTAATAAACAAAGATGTTTCGCGTAAAGACGCAAAGCCGCTAAGGAAGAAGGGCGCGAGTTGATTTCAAATCACGCATCGAAAATTGAAAATCGAAAATCGCGTCCGGCGGGTGCGCGCCTGCGTGTGGCGCTGGCGTTGCTCTTCGTGGCGCTGGCGGCTTCGACGTTGCTGGCGTTGTGGGTCGGATACCAGCGGCTCGATTTGTTTGCGCTGAGCCGGGACGAGACGGCGCGCACTGTCTTTTTTCAACTTCGTCTGCCGCGTGTGCTGATGGCGGGTGTGGTCGGCGCATCATTGGCATTGGTGGGCGCGGCGTTGCAGGCGCTCTTTCGTAATCCTCTGGCTGAGCCTCTGACGCTCGGCGTCTCAGGCGGTGGGGCGTTGGGCGCAAGCGTCGCGCTGGCGTTGGGCGCGGGCGCGCGCGTGGCAGGTCTGCCGTTCGTCTTTATCGCGGCTTTTCTCGGCGCGGGCGTGGCGGTGATGTTGGTTTATCGTCTGGCGCGGACGGGTGCGGTGGTGTTGCCGGGCGCGTTGTTGCTGGCGGGTGTAGTTATTAATACGATTGCGGCGGCGGGCGTCATCGTCATTCAATATTTCGCAGACTACTCGCGCGCGCTACAGATTTTGCGCTGGACTATCGGTAGCCTCGACGTGGTTGGCTTCGACCTCATCTGGCGCATGTTAATCTTTCTCGCGCCGGGTTGGATGATTCTCTTCGTGATGGCGCGCGACCTGCATCTCGTCGCGGTGGACGAAGAGACGGCGGCGAGTTTGGGCGTCAACGTGCGGAGAAGCGAACGGCTCGTCTATGCCGCATCGTCTCTGATTGTCGGCGTCACGGTCGCCGTCGGAGGCACTATCGGCTTCGTCGGCCTGATCGTGCCGCACGCCGTCCGGCTGCTGTTCGGCGAGGACGTGCGAATCGTGTTGCCGTGCTCGTTCGTGCTCGGCGCGGCATTTCTGATGCTGGCAGACGCGCTGGCGCGAACCGTGCTCGGCGTCGGCGAACTGCCCGTCGGCGCAATCACGGCGCTCGCAGGCGGCCCCGTTTTCTTATGGCTGCTCCGCAGGCAGCAGCGCTATACAGCGATGTAGAGAGCAAATGGATTATCTTTAAGGAGTGCTTATGAGTATTGCGACGAAGCATGGCGATAAGGGTCTGACCGGATTGATCGGTGGCGAGCGCGTCTCGAAGGCGAGTTTGCGCGTCGAGGCTTACGGGACGATTGACGAGTTGACTTCGCAGTTAGGGCTGGCGCGTTCGATCTGTGAGGACGCGGAGGTGCGCGAGTTAACCAAAAGCATCCAGCGCGAATTGTTCACCGTCAGTGGCTCGGTCGCCAATCCTTCGAGCAGTGAGGTTACGCCGAACGTCTATGTCACACCTGAGATGGTCGAAGCCCTGACAGCGCACGTCAATCGCATCGAGCAGATGGAAGGGCTGCTGTCCGACTGGTCTCTGCCGGGTGAGCACGCGGCGGCGGCCGTCTATGATGTCGCGCGCACGGTTTGTCGCCGCGCCGAGCGTTGCGTGGTGCGCCTCGCTGAATCGGGAGAAGAAATCAACGCGCACGTCATTCCTTACCTGAATCGCCTCTCCGACCTGCTCTGGCTCTGCGGTCGTCTGCTGGAACTGCGCGCCGGAGTCAACGCGCGCCTGCGCGACGACGAGCACGCCGGGCCGCGCTGGTCGCGGGCGTGGTAAAAACGAAGTGACGAATGAAAGACAGCTTACTTTTCATTCAACATGTAATCGTCATGATTACCTGCCGCTCGCGCCCGCCGTCGAATTCACATAGAAAGATTCCCTGCCAGCGTCCGAGCAAAAGTTCTCCGTTTTGAAACGGCACGGTGACGCTTGAGCCGACGAGGCTCGCTTTGATGTGTGCGTCGGAGTTCTCTTCGCCGTGACGAAAGTCCATGCCGTATTGCGGGACGAGCGTGCGTAGCGCGAGCAGCATGTCGCGCGGAACGTCCGGGTCTGCGTTCTCGTTGACGGTCAGGGCGGCGGTCGTATGTTGCACGAAGAGCACGCAGATGCCCTCGCGCACGCCCGACTTCTTCAATCTCCGGCGCACCTCGTCTGTGAACTCCACCAACTCTTCGCGCTCGCGCGAGCGCACTTTGATCGTGTTGGTATTCATTAATGTTACTGCTTCAAGACGAAGCTGGCTGGCACGAATTCCATGGCCGCCATCTCGCCGTCAAGCCGCGCCTTCGCCTTCTTCGACGGGCGGTAAGTGACAACCACGGCGCTCTCAGTTTTGCGGACGCCGCAGGTTATCTCCCCCTGTCCTTCCGTCGTGTAGGCCATCAGATGAAGGTTGTCGAATCCGGCGCTATGGAGTTTCAGCAAGCGGTCGCCGATTTTGATAATGAAGACGAGTCCCTTGTTGGCGCAATCAATGCGCGTGAGCACGCCCTGAGCGCGGACTTCGCCAGCCAGAGGCTTGCGCAGAACATCTTGCAGCCCTGACATCGGATCGTCCATCACGACCGACGGTTCCTGAGCGCCTGCGCTCGTCCGACTCTCCCTGGCGTTGGCGGCAGTCATGTGCACGCCGAAGAGCAGGCAGGTGATGAAGAGAATTGAGATACGAGGTTTCATCAATAAAATCTCCGTTGCGAAGATTAAAACGAAAAGCGTTTGTCGGTTGAACAGCGGAGTTCGGGAAGTGGAACGCGCCTGCAAGCCTTTGAAGGAAACGCATCGAGAGCCGCTTGAACTAAGTTGAATATAGCGGCTGCGTTTTAGACATGTCAAACTAAGGCAATTTTCAATCGAGTGTCAGGAACTCTGATTTAACAACGCAGGGTGCAGAGATTTAAAACTCAAGATTTCAAATCTTGAATGTGCCTCCAGCGTCTTGGCGTGAGAATAGGTTTCACGCCAAGACGCATAAAAGTTGAGCTATTGAAACGCCGGTCGAGGATTCAAACAATCAAGTTGAGGTCGCCGAACTCGTGCCAGAGATAGCGGCGGCGGACGGCGTCTTCGTAGGCTTCGCGGATTTGTTCGGCTGGGAGAAATGCTGTCAAAAGATCGAGGTGACTCGCTTCCGGCTCGTGCATTCCAGTGAGCAGCCCGTCAACGGCGCGCAAGCGGTACGCGGCGTCAATGTGCAGGCGTGTGTAGTCGTGCCGTGCGGCGATTGTGCCGTGTTCGTCGGCGACTGATTCCAGAGCGCGGACGACGGTCGTGCCGATGGCGATGACGCGCCCGCCCCGCTCGTGCGCGCGATTGATTTTGGCGGCGGTCGCTTCGCCGACGAAATACTCTTCTTCCGACGCGGGATGCGCGGCGTCCAGACGGTCGTCCATGTAGGACGAGAGTCCCGTGTGAAGGACGAGATAGGCGGTTTCGATGCCCTGCCGTTTCAATTCAAAAAGCATCTTCCAAGTGAAGGCACGCCCCGCCGAAGGCATCTCAGCCGAGCCGGGTTCTCTGGCGTAGACGGTCTGGTAATAATCCAAGTCCCACGGCGCGGAAACATACTCGTAGCGAATCGGTCGCCCCAGACGATAGAGGTGGTCAACCAGTTCGTGCCCCGATTTCGAGAAGCGCATCTTCCACAGGCGCGGTATCCGCTCGTCACGCGCCTCGACCGTGCCGTTCAACTCGTCGTCGAATCTAATCTGCATGCCTGCGCGCAACCCGCACGAGAACGGGTCGCCGCGTTGACAGAGCAGCAGCGCGAGCCATGCACCGTCGGGCAGATGTTCAGCCAGCCGAATCTCGATGCACGGCCCTTCGGGTGCGCCGCAGCCTTCGAGCGCGGCGGGCAGCGTCCGGCTCGTGTTGAAGACGAGCAGATCGCCCGCCCGCAAAAACTGTCCGAGCGCGTCGAAGCGTGCGTGCTCGACTCGATGCGTCGCGCGGTCAATGACCATCAACCTGACTTGGTCACGCGCGATGCCGCGCCGCTCCGGCGGTTCTTTCGCTGAAAGTTCATCGGGGAGCGTGAATGAGAAGGGAGCGGACATAAATCCTCGCTTTAATTGTTATCGCCATCTCCGAAAATCGAGCCGCCGGTCGGGGCCGTGCCCGTCCCGCCCGTGTTGTCCATCACGCCCCCCGCTCCGGCATGGGTCGAGCTTGCGCCCAAGATGTCGCCGGTCTCTGCGGTCTCTGCGGCGGGTGCGTCCGTAGTCTTGGGCACGTCCGGGTCGCTCGTCTGCCGGATGTCAGGACTAGCGAGTGCGCCGCGTCCGGTCTTGTCGGTTCCGCCCGTGATGTCCGTCCCGCTCGCACCGCGCGCGCCCGTCAAGTCGCGCGCCGCTTCTTTGTCGCCTGCCGACTCTTTCTCATCAGCCATCTCGATTGCTTCTCCTTATTTTTAAGTTTAGCTTGCAACGCCCGCCGCTCGCATAGACAATGAAGCTCGATTCCAAGTACATCTTAAAAGATGCTTTCAAGATTCTACAAACAGGTTGACGAGGGACATGACGACACAGACGCGCGCGCTTCTCATTGCTCTCATTCTCCTATTGACCTGTGGGGCGACGACAATGCTTGGCGTTGAGCAGAACAGCGGACAGAACTTGTCACCTGAAGCGGGCGTGCCGCGCGACCTCGCGCGCTGGCGTGCCGCGCATTACAGCAATGTGCGTTATGCGCTCGACGTGCAACTCGCGCCCGGCGCGGAGATGCTCAGAGGCAGCGCGAGGACAACCCTCACGCTCGACGGGCAAGCGGGCGACCTCTCACTCGACTGGCGCGTTCTGACAAAAGGTGTCGAACCGCAGTCGCGCGTCTCCGACATTAAAGCGAACGGCCAGCCGGTCAGAGATGCGCGCTTTGCGAACGATCATCTGATTATCCCCCGCGCGTATCTGAAGACGGGCGAGAACGTCTTGCAGATGAATTTCGAGTCGCCCATCAGCGCATCGGGCAGCGCCGTCACGCGCTACCGCGACCGCGAAGATAACTCGGAATACATCTACACGCTTTTTGTGCCTTCGGATGCGAGCTCCGCTTTTCCCTGCTTCGACCAGCCGGACTTGAAGGCGCGTTTCAAACTCACCGTCGCTGCTCCCGCATCTTGGAAGGTTATTACTAACACTGCGCCCGACGGGTCAGGTCAGACCGCCGACCGCACCGGCAGCGAGTTAACCGGAGTGACAAGCTTTCGTGAGACCGAGCCGATTAGCACCTACGTCTTTGCCTTCGCCGCCGGAGAGTTCGCGGAGTTCAAAGACAACTCTTCGCCTTACGGCACGCGCCTGTTTGTTCGCAAGTCGAAAGCTGAGCGCGCGCGCAGGGAACTCGCCGAAGTCTTTCGCCTGAACCGCGACGGGCTTAACTTTTACGCGCGCTATTTCGACTACAAATTTCCGTTCCCGAAATACGACCTCGTCGTCATCCCCGAATTTGCCTACGGCGGCATGGAGCACGCGGGCGCGACCTTCCTGCGTGAAGAGGGCATCCTCTTTCCTTCCGACCCGACGGCCAACGACCTCGCCGCGCGCGCCGAACTCATACTGCACGAAGCGGCGCACCAGTGGTTCGGCGACCTCGTCACGATGCGCTGGTTCGACGACCTCTGGCTGAAGGAAGGCTTCGCCACCTTCATGGCCTACAAGGCCATCGAACAATTGCTGCCGCAACTCGACGCGTGGAAAGTTTTTCACCTCAGAACCAAGCCGCTCGCTTATCTGACCGACGCGACGAAGGGCACGACGCCCATCTTTCAGGAGATTCCGAATCTCTCGGCGGCTAAGTCGGCCTACGGCAACATCGTCTATCGCAAAGCGCCCTCGCTGCTCAGGCAGGCAGAGTTTTATCTGGGCGCGGCTGCTTTTCAAAGCGCCGTGCAAATGTTCGTCAAAGAGCACGCCTTCTCGAACGCCGAATGGAGCGATTTGGTCGCAGCCTTCGAGCGCACTTCGAGACAAAAGCTCGACCGTTGGGCGGACGCGTGGGTGAAGCGGCGCGGGATGCCCGACATCCGCATCATCTGGACGGCGGAGGCGGCTGGCGGGCGCATCAATCGCTTCATCCTCGAACAGCGAGATGTGCTTGGCGAAGGTAATTCTTGGCCGATGCGGATGAAAATCCTGCTCGCCTCGGAAGACGACGCGCCGCCTGAAACGATGATTGTGAAAATCAACGGCGGCGGCGGGCGACAAGTCCGGCAGGCGCTCGGTCGTCGGCGTCCCGCCTTCGTCTTCGCCAACTTTGAAGATTACGCCTACGGGCGTTTCCTGTTGGACAAAAAAAGCCGCGATTACGTCGTCGGGCATTTAGACTCAATCAAAGATGATTTCCTGCGCGCGCTCCTCTGGGGTTCGCTCTGGGACAGCGTGCGCGAGGCGGAACTCGCCCCCTCGGACTACATCGAACTCGGCGTCCGTCTCGCCGCACGCGAGCGCGACGAGGTCACCTTGCAGCCCATCCTCGCACGCATCCAGACGGCCTTCACGCGTTATCTCTCCGACGAACAGCAGCAGATAGTCGCGCCGCGTCTCGAACAACTCGTCTCTGAGCGCATGCTGAACGCCGAGACGGCGGGCTTGCGTATTACCTATTTTCGCACCTTCCGCGAAATCGCGACGAGCCGCACCGCGCTCGATAATCTCGTCCGCGTGCTCCATGGAGAGTTGCAAGTTCCCGGCATGACCCTGCGCTCGCGCGACCGCTTCGACATCATTCGCGCGCTCGTCGCCGCACATGACGAGCGCGCCGCTACGCTCCTGAAACAACAGAGCGAAGAGGACAAAACAGACGACGCGAAGCGTTACGCCTACGCAGCGGCGGCGGCGCAGCCCGACTCGGAGGTGAAGAGAAAATATTTCAACTCCTATGTGAACGACACGGAGTTGGCGGAAAGCTGGATTGAAGCGAGCGTCAATCCATTCAACACGCCGCCGCAGTCAGAGTTGACGCTTCCCTATCTTGAAGCCTCTCTGCGCGAACTGCCGAAGCTCAAACGCACACGCAAAATCTTCTTCGTCAACGGCTGGCTCGCAGCTTTCATTGGCGGCCAGTGCAGCCAGCAGTCACTCACAGTCGTGCAGAACTTCTTGCAGCGCGAACAGTCGCTCGACCGCGACCTGCGTCTCAAAGTTCTCGAAGCCTCGGACGGGTTAGAACGCTGTGTGAATATCAGAAAGAAATACGCGCGTTGATCCAACTTCGACTAACATCTTCTTCGCGGGAGTCCGGGCGGCGATGTTAAGGTAGAGCGGTTTTCATTTGAGAATCAGACAGTTTAAAAATTCATCACTCGTCTTCTTTGCGTCTTTTCGCGAAACTCGTTTAGTGAGTTAAAAAAGTGTTTAGCGCAAATCCGCAAAGGCGCAAAGGAAGATCGTCGGATGGAGGTTAACTGGTAAACAGCTATGGACGGTTGCTGCTTCGGACACTCGACGGCGTTTTTCGTCGTCGCCATGATCGCTATCGTCGCGCAAAGTTTTTTGCTCTTTCTCGCGCTGTTTGAACCCGGCCTTAATTATAAAATCTCGACGCCTCCGCCATGCGCGCTCGATTCCGACGCGTTCCTACGCGTGCTCGAAGCCCTCACCGACGCGAAGATCAATACGTGTACGCGCGTCGAGGTGCTGACGAACGGTGAGGTCTACTACGAAGCGGAGCTTCAAGCGATTCGCGCCGCCGAGCATAGCATCAATCTCGAAGCATACATTTTTCAGAGAGGCGAAGTCGCGCGCCGCTTCGTCGAAGCGATGACGGAACGCGCACGCGCGGGCGTCGAGGTGCGTCTGGTGCTCGACGCCATCGGCAGCTTCGCCACTTGGAATAGCTACTTGAAAGAGTTGTGCGATGCGGGCGGGCACGTCGCATGGTATCACGGCTTTCACTGGTCGACGCTGGCGCGTCTCAATAATCGCACGCACCGTGAATTGATTGTTATTGACGGCAAGGTTGGCTTCATCGGCGGCGCGGGCTTTGCCGACCACTGGCTTTTGCCGCAAAAGAAACACCGGCGTTGGCGCGACACGATGTTTCGCGTCGAGGGCGACGCCGTGGCGAGCATACAGGGCACGTTTGCCGAAAACTGGCTTGAAGCCTCTGGCGAGGTTTTGTCGGGCGGCGATTTTTTTCCTCTCTGTGAAGCAACGAGCAAATCTTCGGCGCTCATCGTCAACAGTTCGCCCTCGGCAGGCGGTTCGACGCGCGCGCGCGTGCTCTTTCAAACGCTGCTCGCCTCGGCGCAGAAGAGCATACTTATTACGACTCCCTATTTTCTGCCCGACTGGAGCGCGCGGCAGGAGATGGTGAGAGCGATTAGAGAACGCGGCGTCTCAATCGAGATTATCGCGCCCGGAGCAAAAAGCGATCACCTGTTGACGCGGACTTCGAGCCGGAGACTCTACGGCGATCTGCTCAAGGCGGGCGCGAAGATTTACGAATACAAACCTGCGATGATTCACGCCAAGACGATGGTCATTGACGGCGTGTGGTCGGTTGTCGGCTCGACCAATTTCGACAATCGCTCGTTCGGCTTGAACGACGAAGTCAACCTCGCTGCTTTCGACCCCGATCTGGCAGCGCGCGTCGCCAAAGATTTTGCGCGCGACCGCGCCGAAAGTCAGGCGGTGACCTACGACGAATGGCGTCAGCGCTCGATCTTCGAGCGCGCTTACGAGCAGTTGGGGCGGCTGCTTGAACGCCAGCAATAATGATACGCTGAGACATTCGGCAAGGAGTCCGTGCTACAGATGGACAAGAGGCGCACTGTTCGCACCGTTCGTATTGCGACCTACAACGTGCACAAGTGTCAGGGGCTTGACCGGCGCGTGCGACCGGGTCGGATCGCACAAGTGTTGCGCGAAGTTGATGCCGACATCATCGCGCTGCAAGAAGTTGTCAGCGTCGAGGACGGAGCGCACGAACAACATCAGGCACGCTTTCTCGCCGGAGAACTCGGTTTTAATTATCATCTCGGTGAGAATCGTCGGCATCAGGGCGGCGCGTACGGTAACGTGCTGCTCAGCCGCTATCCCTTAAAGCACGTCTGCAACTACGACATCACTTGGCGCTGGCGCGAGCCGCGCGGCTGTCTGCGCGCCGATGTCGAACTGGAGACGCAGAGCGGCACATCCGTGCTCCTTCATCTTTTTAACGTTCATCTCGGCACGGCTTTCACAGAGCGGCGGCATCAGGGACGCAAGCTGGTCGGCGAAATCATCCTGAAGAACGACGAACTGCGGGGCGCGCGCATTGTGCTCGGCGATTTCAACGAGTGGACGCACGGCTTGGCTTCGCGCCTGCTCGGCGAAGAACTCCGGAGCGCCGACGTGCGCCGCTATCTACGCAGCGCGAGAACCTATCCGGGGGCGTTCCCGCTGCTGCACCTCGATCACATCTACTATGATCCCGCGCTCAAACTTGAACGCCTCGTGCTCCACAAGAGCCTCACGGCGCTCGTCGCCTCTGACCATCTGCCGCTCGTTGCAGACTTTCGCTTGGAGGAGAATTGAAACGTATTTAGCTTCTAAGAGTTTTTAACTTTACGGCTCGCGGGCTTTCGTTTGGGAGGGACTTAGAGCAGACGGACTTTGACCGTTGCCGGACTGCGGTTGTTTGAGCCGTTGGGCTGCCGCTGCGGTGACGACGCAGAGGCCGGAGATTTTCTCGATTCGCAGCCTGCTGACGAGTTGCGCGGCTTCCATGTAGGCGAGGCTCGACGCTTCGCAACCGCGCTCGCTGATTACCGCCCAGAGCTTTCCGGCAAGTTCATTCATCAAAGCTTCTCGCTCGCAATCGCAGATGGAATTTTTCGATCTGCGCAGAAGTGTAATAGAGGACGAGGGCGAACGCCAAACCGGCAATCTTAAATCGTTCTTAAGTTGCGGCGCGCTTGCTAGTCGCGGACGCGCGGCGTTAATCTGCTCGACAAGAGTTGTCTGACATCACACCTGAGAGAACGAAATGAAAAAACTTTCCCTGCTTCTGGCAATCATGATGTGCGGCTGCATCTCCCAACCGACTCAACAAGCTAACAACAATGCGGACGCGAACGCGTCGGCATCGGGCGGCGATCCGGCCTTCAAAGCTGCGCACGATAAGTATGTCGTCGAGTTTTTACGGCGCAACCCGACCGTCAATACTTATCTCGGCGGCGCGGGACTCGACCCGACGCTCCGCGAGGTGGACGGGACGTTGCGCGATTATTCAGCGGCGGCTCTCGAAGCTGAAGACCGCTGGCTCACCGATTCGCAAAAAGCGTTCGAGGCGATTGACCCGAACACTCTTTCGCCTACGCGCCGTATTGATCGTGATGTGGCGCTCGCGCAGATCAGTTTTCAACTCCACCAACATCAGGTGCGCCGCTATCAGGAACGCGCGCTTGACACATACGTTGGCGAACCCTTCCGCGCGCTCGACTGGCAACTGCAAGGCATGACGCAGACGGGCGATAAGACCTACGGCGCGCCGGAAGAATGGTCGCTCGTCATCAAGCGCGTGCAGGCCATCCCTAAGTTTCTCATCGTCGCGCAGATGCAACTCGACGCCAGTGTGAAATCCGGCAACACGCCCGACGCGCGGATGTTGCAACGCGACGGCTTGAATACTTCCGAGGCCAACGCGAAGTATTTCGAGACGACGCTGCCCGGCCTTGCCGCCGAACGCATCGCCACCGGGACGCAACACGACGACTTAATCAAACAACTCAATGAAGCGGCGGGGGCGGCGGCTGTCGCCTACAGGAGTTTCAATTCTTTCATCAGTCGAACTTTCTTTGACGAAAATGGAAAGTCTGCTCCGACAATCAAGAAGCAGTTTCGCGCCGATCATTACGCGCTAGGCGAAGAGGAATACAACTGGGCGCTCAGGAACAATCTGCGGATGGATAAGACGGCGGCGCAACTTTACGAAGAGTCTTGGCCGATTGTGCAGGCGACGCGCACGGAGATGTTTGAACTCACGCGCAAGATCGGCGAGAAGCGCGGCCTCAAACTTCCTACCGACGGCGCGGAGGCTGTCCGCGCCGTCATTGACGAGCTTTCCAAAGATTACCCGAAGACGGATGCCGAGATGGTCGGTTGGTATCGAGATGCGTCCGTGCGCGTCGTCGACTACGCGCGACGGACGGGACTGTTTGACGTGCCCGCCGATTACAAACTCGACGTGGTGGAGACGCCGCCGCCCCTGCGCGCTTCGATTGACGGCGCGGCTTACTATCCCGCGCCGCCCTTTAAGAACAGCGGCGTCGGTCGCTTCTACGTCACGCCGACCGACAATAACATCGAGGCTCTGAAATCCAATAATCGCGATTCGCTCGCCGACCTCGCCGCGCACGAAGGCTTTCCCGGCCACGACTGGCACTACAAAGTGATGACCCAATTCCGCGACGGGATTGCGCCCGTGCGCTGGTTGACGCCCGGCGCGGTCGAAGATTCTTCCTCGATGTGGGAAGACTCGATGGCCGCCGAAGGTTGGGCGCTCTACGCCGAAGCTCTGATGGCAGAGCCGCAGCCGGGCGCGCCCGACGGCTTCTACACGCCCGAGGAAAAGTTCTATCAACTGCAAGGCAAACTCTATCGTGACCTGCGCGTGAGAGTGGACACAGGCATCCACACCGGACGCATGACCTACAACGAAGCCGTCAATCTCTTCTCAGAGATTGTTGATTTTCAGCCGGGCACATGCGACGGCGCGGGCACTCCGAATCCTGCCAAAAAAGCGAGTTGCGAATCTTCCGAGCGCGCCATCTTCCGCTACTCCAAATGGCCGACACAGGCCATCACCTACCGCCTCGGCAGAGACCAAATCTACGCCCTCCGCACAGAGGCCGCACGCACCTTCGGCGATGGATTTTCGCCCAAAGCGTTCCACCTCCTGTTCATGAAACAGGGCACGATTCCCTCTGGCTATTTCCGCGACGAGCTTTTGCGGGAGATACAGAAAAAGTAAAGTTAGTTAACATGAATGGACAGGATGGCAGGATAAAGAAGAAACGATAAACGCCGCAACAATGAACGATGAACTAAGCACAAAATATACGTCTGTGCATCGTTGCGGCGTTTCTTTTATCCTGTCTATCCATGTCTTAAGTTCCCGGTTTATTCGTAGCGCAGGCATTCAATCGGGTCGAGCCTCGACGCTTTGCGGGCGGGCCAGACGCCGAAGACGAGGCCGACGCCGATGGAGACGATGAGGCCGGTCAATACCGCCCACAGTGGAATCGAGGCGGGAAGCGATGGAATGAGCAGAAGGATAATCTGGCTGATGGCGATGGCGAGCAACACGCCGAGGACGCCGCCGAAGAAGGTCAGCGTCATCGCTTCGTAGAGGAATTGCCGAACGATGTCTTTGCGCCGCGCGCCGATGGCCTTGCGGACGCCGATCTCCTGTGTGCGCTCGGTGACGGAGACGAGCATGATGTTCATCACGCCGATGCCGCCGACCATCAAGCCGACCGAAGAGATAGCGATGGCGATGATGCCCATCATCGCCGTGATGCTATCGAACTGGCTGACGATCTTATCGGCTGTCCCTAAATCGAAATTGTTCGGCTCGTTGAATCCGACGTTACGCTGCCGCCTTAAAATCTCTTCCACCTGATCGAGCGCGGCGGGAAGCTGGCCGCTCCGCGCGCGAATCACAATCATCATCCATTCGCTGCCCGGCGAAACCTTATGCGCCGTGCGGTAGGGAATGTAGATTGAATTGTCCTCGTCGTTCTCGCCGAAAAAACCGCTCTTTCTTTTCTCCAGCACGCCGATAATCTCAAAGGGCTTGCCGCCGAGTTTGACCTCAGTGCCGACAATATTATTCTGCTGGCCGGGAAACAGCGCATCGGCGATGTTGACGCCGATAACCATCACGTCGCGGCGTTGCTGGTCGTCGGCGTCGGTGATGAACCGCCCGTCGCGCACGGAGACGTTGGCGGTGCGCTGGTAGCTGGCCGAGACGCCCTCCATCTGCCCGCGACGATAGTTTTTTCCCTGATAGCTGATGGTGCTGTCCCACCACGAAACGAAGAGATCGTTCGAGACCTCTTCGACGGCTGGCGCGCCGCGCCGGATAGCTTCGGCGTCGGCTTCCGTTAGAGGCTTGCGCTGGCGTTCGGCGGCGTCGCGCGGGCCGACGCTCGGCCCCGTCGTGAGGTGAAAAGCGTAGATGTTGTTAGTGCCGTACTCCTCGATCATCTGCACGATGCTGCCGCGCAGGCCGGTCAGAATTGACGCAATCGTGATCGCCGTGGTGACGCCGATGACGATGCCGAGGACGGTGAGAAAGCTGCGGAACTTGTGCGCCCGAATGCTGTCGAGCGCCATCGCGAAGATTTCTTTGGGGATGAAGGCGGGCAGACGTAAAAGCTTCACGGCTTTTTGTACCTCTCTAATTTCTCGTCAAAGCGATAATCGGGTCGAGCCGCGACGCTTTGAAGGCCGGATAGATTCCGGCAATCATGCCGATAGCCGTCGAAACGAAAATCGAGAGCAGGATATAACCGATGGTGATCGTCATCGGAATCGGCGTCGTCGCCGCAATCAACCATGAGAGCAGAGACGCCAGCCCCAGTCCGAGCAATCCGCCGAATGAAGTCAGGCACGCCGACTCGATCAAAAACTGCACCATCATCTGCTTGCGCGTCGCGCCGAGAGCTTTGCGTAGGCCGATCTCAAATGTGCGCTCGGTGACGGAGACGAGCATGATGTTCATCACGACGATGCCGCCGACGACGAGCGAGATTAAGGTGATCGGCGTCACGACGAGCGCGATTGCGCCCGTGAAACTGTCCACCTCGTTGTTCAGATCGCTCGTGTTGACGAGTCCGAAGTCGTCTTCTTCTTCACCCTTCAAGTGATGCTTGTTGCGTAGAGAGTTGCGCGCGTCCTCAATCGCGGCCTGAAATTTCTCAGGGTCTTCGCCCTTGCCGTGAATCTGCAAGGACTGTCGCGCGCCGAAGATTTTTTTGTAAGTCGAGAGAGGAATATAAAGAACCTTGTCGAACGACTGACCGAACATCGAGCCGCGTTTCTCTTCGATGCCGACAATCTGCATCGGCAGACCGCGAATGTTGATCGTCCTGCCGATGGCGTTCACGCCGGGGTAAAACTTCTCTTTCACTTCGTCGCCGACGACGCAGACCATCGCGGCGGTGTCCATCTCCTGCGGTAGAATGAAGTGTCCATCAGCAATCGTCTTGTCTTCAATCGCGGCCATGTTCGCCGTCACGCCCGCGACCTCGACGCCGAACAACTCTTCGCCGTTCTGCTTGAGGTCAATGCGATTCTCCAACTGCGCGCCGACCTCCGCGCACGAGACGCATTGTTCTCGCACCCATTCGTAATCTTCGATTTCGAGCCGCTTGTTGCGCCGGTTCATCTTCTCCCAGTCGTCCTCGGTCATCTCGCCCTGATGCGCCATGCGCGCGATCATAAAATGGTTGACGCCGAGGACAGCCGTCACCTTCTGCACGACGTAGGTGTTTAAGCCGCTGATGGCCGCGCCGACGACGACAACCGACGAGACGCCGATGATGATTCCGATGAGCGTCAGAAACGCGCGCAGCTTGTGCGCAAAAATTGATTGGAGGGCGATGCGCGCGGCGTCGGAATAGAAGGTATAGAATCTTTTCATAAGAGATTAGGTGCGGGAGACGAGCGCCGCCGCCGCGCGTCGAGGGACAAACTTCCGCCGGGACACTGGCTATACGCGCGGGCGGCGAACAAGGTTTAGAAATACTTGGCGGGTTTAACTGAAAAGCTTACTCGTCTTTGAGCAACCGCGTCGTGTGCTCGGTCACGCTGGTCGGAGGTTGAACCATTTCAGCCGTGTTCGTGCGCGGTGAAAAGAGGGGCGCACCCTGCGAAGGGGGCAGCGCACCGCGCTCGCCCGGCAATCCCGCCATCTCTGCGGGCGCTTTCTTTCCGCGTCGAGGAGGCAGCAGTTCTTCACCGAAAAGCAGCGGATACAAAATTTGCATTAAGCCGATGGTAAAAATTATGAAGGGAATGACCAACGGGCCGGGCGAATCGGAGGCAACGCTCATCGCAATAATGATGGGCATAATCACCACGCTCCAAAACACGAATTTCGCGCCCCGCCTCATGCCTCTCTGCTTGGGCGTCCGCTCGCCCGTCGGCGCGACCTGTTCGCGGATAAAGACGGGGAGCACGCCGTTGCTTGCAATGAGTTTCGTCACGCCTTCGAGCAGAAAACCGCAGCGCGAACAGAAGCGCACCTCTTCAGAAACTTGTTGCTGGCCGCATTTTGGACAGTGCATCGAAAATCTCACTTAGAGGATAGAGTATCAACCGCGCCTGTGCAGAGGTTACGTCGCGCGCGGCGGCAAAGTTCACACACATTATTAAGCGTCATCGTCTGAATACCCTGTAAAACCCTTCTTCAATCGTCGAGCGCGCAACGGATGCCCGCGAAGCCGATGCGAAATTGACGGCGGAAGAAATTGCGGAAAGAGGTGCGCAGCACGGATGCGCCGGTGGCCCACGAACCGCCCTTGAGAACGCGATGGTCGCCGTCAAACCACTCTTGCGAATATTCCGGGTAGGGGAACGGCTCGAAGCCTCTGAAGCCGTCGAAAGCGGTATTCGTCCATTCCCAGACGTTCCCCGTCATATCGAGACAGCCGTAGGCACTCGCGCCCGCCGGAAAACTCCCGACCGGAGTCGTGCCCCAGCACGCCAGATCGAAACTTGTGAGCGTCGCGGTCGGCTCCACGTCGCCCCACGCGTAGCGTCGTCGCACGCCGCGCGAGGCGTCCCACGACGCGGCCTTCTCCCACTCGGCCTCCGTCGGCAGCCGCTTTCTAATGAAACGCGCGTAGGCTTCGGCCTCGTACCAACTAACGCCCGTCACGGGATGGCGTGGCTCTAACCCACCGCTTTCAAACATTTGTTGCACGCTCCACACGCCGTCGGCGTTGCCCTCCGCGTCGCCCGCGCGCGACCAATAGAGCGGCTGCGTCCAATGCTCTTTCTCGCGCCACTGCCAGCCCTCCGCGCTCCAAAATTCGCGCCGCTCGTAGCCGCCTTCCGCGATAAAGCGCGCGTACTCTTCATTGGTCGTCAGCAGCCGGTCAATCTTGAAGGCGGGCACGAAGACGGTATGCGCGGGGCGCTCGTTGTCATAGACAAAACCTGCGCCGTGCGCGCCCATCTCGAAGAAGCCAGCGGGAACACTAACCATCCCGGATTCGTCGGTCGGCGCGGTCTCGGCATGGATGTCCGTCGCGCGCGCGCTGCTTTCGAGTTGCTCGCGTGAATGCCTTGCGGCGGGGCGCGTCTTCTTCGACGGGTCGAGCATTTGCAGCAGATAGCAGAGCGTTTCCTGATGCTGGCGTTCATGTTCGATGACGAGATGAAAGACATAGCCATCACGGAGCAGCGGTTGGTCTTCACGAAAGCGCGTCTCTCCGAGCACACGCCGCACGCGGTCGCGCACGCGTGCGAGATAGCCTTCCATCTCGCGGCGCGCGGGTAAGTTCTTCGAGGCTTCGCGCGGCGTGTTGATAGGATCGAAGATGCGTTCGTAGCGCGCGTCGGGCGAGTTCTCGCCGCGCAGCTTTTGCAGCAGCCAGTAGGATTCAAAAACTCCGATGTGCGCCAGATGCCAGATGATCGGGCGAAAGCCGAAGCCGGGGCTTTCGTGCAGCACAGCCTCTTCGCGCGCCATGTCGAAAAGACGGAGAGTGGAGGCGCGCGCGTCCTCAAACATTTGTGCAATCTGTTCTGTTTGTCGGTCGAACATGCGAAATTCTATCGAGTCGGCGCGGCGTCTCTGACTTAAAAACCTGATTCGCCCGGCGCACGCCGTAGTTGATAAAGAAACGTCTTCGGTTATTATAGCAGGCATCAGGCGAACAGCACGGACGCGAGCGCAGAAGAAGACGATGCGATGAATTTATTGGCGACACGATTGCCGGTCAAATAGAGAACGAAGAGGACGAAGAATGGCTCACCCCGCAAGCGATGATACGACCACGCGCCCTCTGCGTATCCACAATCTCGCCGGTCAGGAGATTCTCGACGCGTTTGCCGGAGACGTGCGCGCGGGTCTGACCGCCCATCCGAAAAGGCTCTTTCCGAAATATTTCTACGACGCGCTCGGCTCGCAACTCTTCGAGGCCATCTGCCTCCTGCCGGAGTATTACCTGACGCGCGCCGAAAACGAAATCTTCACGCGCGACGCAGATGAAATCACGGAGACGCTCGGCACAACGCGCACCGTCGCTCTGGTCGAACTTGGTAGCGGCAGCGCCACAAAGACGCGACGCATCATCGAAGCCCTGCTCAAGCGGCAGTCCGGCCTGCTCTACGTTCCGGTGGACATCTCCGCCTCGGCTCTGGAAGAGAGCGCGCGCGTGCTCTTGCAATCCTATCCGCCCCTGCGCATCAACGCCTACGCGAGCGACTACAAGACGGCTCTGCCGCGCCTGCGCGAAAGCCTCACGGAAGACGCCCGCGCGCTCGTCCTCTTCCTCGGCTCGAACATCGGCAACTTCGACCGTGATGAAGCGCGTGAATTCTTGCGCGCCCTGCGCCGCGTGCTTCGCACGGGAGACGCGCTTCTCCTCGGCGCGGATTTAAAGAAAGACGCCGCCACGCTCGAAGCCGCTTACGATGATGCGCTCGGCGTGACCGCCGCCTTCAATCTCAACCTGCTGGCGCGTATCAACCGCGAGTTCGCGGCGGACTTCCAACTGCGCGCCTTCAAACACGTCGCGCTCTACAACGGAGACGCAGGACGCATCGAAATTTACATCGAAAGTTTGCGCGCGCAAGTCGTCCATCTCGGCGCGCTCAACTTAGAAGTCAGCTTCGAGGCGGGTGAGAGAATGCACACGGAAAATTCTTATAAGTATGACGCGGCGCAACTCTCGCGCCTCGCCTCCGAGACGGGATTCACGCTCGCGCAGACGTGGCTCGATCAAGCCGGACAGTTCAGCAGTAACCTCATGCTCGCCGCCGGAGAATAAGTTGACGAAGCAAAGAACAGACAAGGGCGGGCGGAGAGTTTTCCCTCTTCTCACCGGCAGAGTGTCGAAAACTTCCGCGCCGTTCTTCGTTGAGAATTTAAGGCGCGGCGCGAAGCCGCATGCGGAATGGATGTGCGGCGTCGAGTTTGAACTGTTCGGCTACGACGCGGCGCGCGGGATGGAGCGTATCAACCCGGCGCAGGTGCAGAGCGTGCTCGCGGGCTTCGCGCCTTCGTCGCGCGATCTGGTCTACGAGGGCACAACGCTCATCGAAGTCAACGCCGGACAGATGAACCGCCTGACGGTCGAGCCGGGCGGGCAGGTGGAATTTTCCGGCGCGCCGCAACGCAAGCTCTCCGATGTCGAACGCGAAATCATTCGCTTCCTCACGCGCCTGCACGAGATTGCCGAAGGCGAGCGCCTCGTCTTTCTCGCCGCCGGATTCGACCCGCTTCGCAAATTGTCCGAGCAACGCTGGTTTCCGAAGATGCGCTACGAAGTGATGCGCCCCTTCCTCTCGGCGCGCGGGGCGCGGGCATACGACATGATGGCGCGCACCTGCGCCGTGCAGACCAATCTCGATTACGGTTCGGACGAAGACCTCGCGAAAAAGTTTCTCGTCGGCAATCGCCTCGCACCCATCGTGACGGCCATCTTCGCCAACTCGCCGTTCGAGGACGGGCAGCCTTCCGGCTACAAATCCACGCGCGCCGCCGCGTGGCTCGCCACCGACGACGACCGCACGGGAATCCCGCCGCCTGCTCTGTCGGACGACTTTTCGCCCGAAGCCTTTGTCGCCTACGCGCTCGACGTGCCGATGATCTTCGTGCAGCGTGAAGGACAATATTCGGGCGTGCCTGCCGGAATGAAGTTCGGGGATTTCTTGGACGGGGGCTGTGGGACAATCAAGCCCGTCTTCGGCGATTGGGCTGACCACCTGACGACGCTCTTCACAGACGCGCGCTTGAAACAGCACATCGAACTGCGTAGCGCCGACTGCGGCAATATCTCGATGGTGCTCGCGCTGCAAGCTCTCTGTAAGGGCTTGCTCTACGATGCCTCCACGCTCGACGACGCGCTCCGGCTTGCGCCGCGCTTAAGCGGCGAGGATGCGCGCGCCCTGCGCGAAGCGGTGGCACGCGAAGGACTCGACGCACATCTCGGCAGTGTCAACGTGCTTGAAGTTGCGAGAGAAACAGTCGCGCTCGCTGTGCGCGGGCTTGAACGCATCGCGCCCGAAGAGGTTGCGTACTTAGACGTGCTTCGTCAGCAAACCATCGAAGAGGGCATCTGTCCGGCGGACATCTTACTGCGCAACTGGCACGGCTCCTGGCACGCCTCGATGACGCGCGTGGTCGAGTACCTACGCATCGCCTGATGCTTCTTCTTAGCGGCTTGGGGGGGGGGGGGGGGGGGGGGAGAGTGTTGTGGAGCTAAAAAGTAATACTCATCAG
>CAXTRQ010000009.1:21967-40796 GCA_964246705.1 uncultured Pyrinomonadaceae bacterium | reverse complement strand
AAAAACAACTAACCAACAAAACAACTACCCCCCCCCCCCCCCCCCCCAACCCCGCTAAGAAGAAGAGGCAACACCAATATTCTGATACGCGTTCTGAGACTTTAAAAGCTGACTGAGATTTTTATTGTGGCTCTCGACGAGATAGTTATTCAATTCAGCGGCGTCTCTTACGCCGTGCCGCAAGTTACGGCTCCGATTCTTTCCGATTTCAATCTGGAAGTGAGGCGCGGTGAAACGCTCGTGCTGCTCGGCGAGTCGGGTTGCGGCAAGACGACGACGCTCAGGCTCATCAATCGAATGCTGCTGCCGACCGCAGGCCGCGTGCTCGTCGAGGGACAGGAGACGCGCGAGTGGGACGAGATACGCCTGCGCAGGCAGACGGGTTACGTGATTCAGGACGCGGGACTGTTTCCACATTTCACGGTCGAGCGCAACGTCGCACTCGTCCCCGTGCTGGAAGGCTGGGACGAGCGGCGCATTCGTGAGCGCGTCCGCGAACTTCTCGAACTGGTCGGCCTGCCGCCGCAACAGTTCGCAGGGCGTTACCCGCGAGAGCTTTCCGGTGGTCAACGCCAGCGCGTCGGCGTGGCGCGTGCGCTGGCCGCCGACCCGCCGCTGCTTCTGTTGGATGAACCCTTCGGCGCGCTCGACCCGCTCACGCGCGCCGCGCTCCAACGCGAATTCGCCGCCCTTCAACAGAGACTCAATAAGACGGTCGTCTTCGTCACACACGATGTACGCGAGGCGCTTCTGCTCGCCACGCGCGTCGGCCTCATGCACAGAGGGCGACTGCTACTCATCGAGCCGCCCGAACAATTTCTGCGCTCAGAAGATTCGCTCGCCAGTCGCTACCGCGAAACGTTGCGCCTGCCTGAAGAGACTCTCGCCGCGCTCTCCGAACATTCACGCGAAAGCCTCGAACAGACGACGCGTGCCGGGGAGAGCAAGGAATGAACGCCCTTCAATTTCTATCGAGCCACTGGCGCGAGATGCTGCAACTGACGGCGGAGCATCTCGTGCTCGTCACCATCTCGATCAGCATCGCCGTCGGCATCGGTCTCCCCGTCGGGCTTCTACTCACGAGACATCAAAAGTTGAAGCGACCCATGCTGGCGCTCGCAGGGATATTTCAAACCGTGCCGAGTCTCGCGCTCTTCGGGTTTTTGATTCCGCTGCCTTTCATCGGCGGCATCGGCGCGCGCACCGCCATCGTCGCGCTCGTCCTCTATGCGCTGCTGCCCGTGATTCGCAACACCGTGACCGGCATCGAGGGTGTCGACCGCAGCGTCCGCGAGGCGGCGATTGCGATGGGCATGACCGGCAGACAGATTCTCCGGCAGGTCGAACTGCCGTTGGCATCGAGCGTGATTCTCGCGGGCGTGCGTGTTGCGGCTGTCATCTCGGTCGGCGTGGCGACGATTGCGGCGGCGATTGGCGCGGGCGGCCTCGGCATGTATATCTTTCGCGGTCTGAGGCAGAACGACAACGCTTTGATTCTCGCGGGCGCAGTTCCGGCGGCGCTGCTCGCACTCACTGCCGACTGGGCTATCGGACTTCTCGAAGCGCGGCTTGATGCGAGCACACGCCGCACGAGTGCGACGACGAGCGGTAGTGCTTATCGTCGGCGTGCGGCATGGGCTGCCGTGCTGGCGCTTGTGCTTGTCGTCGTCGGCGCGTTCAGTGTATGGCGCGGCGGGAAGCGCGCGGACATCGTCGTTGGCTCGAAGGATTTTACGGAGCAACTCATCCTCGGAGAGATGCTGGCGCAGACGTTCGAGGCGCGGGGTTTAAAGGTCGAGCGGCGGTTCGACCTCGGCGGCAACCTCTGCCACGACGCACTCGTGGCGGGCGAGATTGATGCCTATCCCGAATACAGCGGCACGTCTCTGATGGCGATTTTGAAGCGCCCTCCGTCGTCGGATGCGCGCGCCGTCTACGAACAAATTAAACGCGATTACGCCGAACGCTTCGGCGTCGAAGTGAGCGCGCCGCTCGGATTTGAAAACACCTTCGCGATTCTCGTGCGCGGCGATGATGCGCGCCGTCTCAAACTTCGTACGGTCTCGGACGCCGTGCCGTATGCGAAGGATTGGCGAGCCGGATTCGGTCAGGATTTCAAGTCGCGCCCGGACGGTTACGAAGGTTTCGCGCGCGCTTACAATTTGCATTTCGACGCGCCGCCGCGCGAGATGGATTTATCGCTCACCTATCGCGCGCTCGCCGACGGGCAAGTGGACATCATCGCTGGCAACTCGACCGACGGCCTCATCTCCGCGCTCGATCTCACGCAACTCGAAGACGACCGCCACTACTTTCCGCCCTACGAGGCCGTGTTCCTGACGCGTCAGGACACAATGAATCGCGTCGGCGATGCGCGCGAAATTTTCCGGAAACTCGGCGGCTTAATCTCAACCGAAGAGATGCGGCGTCTGAATCTGGAAGTTGACGGGAAGCGACGCCCGCCCGCCGAAGTCGTACGCGAATGGAGACAGAGCAAAGGACTCTGAGAAGTAAAAAGGCAAAAGTGAAGATGGCTGAGACCGCTTCACTTTTGCCTTTGACCTTTTGATTTTTTACTACTTGGGTCGGGTTGTTATTTTTTGTGAACCATCGTGATGCGCACGGGTTCGTTCAGGTCGTTGGCTGCGACTTCAACCTTTTGAGTCTGGTAACCGTTGGCTTTCAGCTTCAAGACCAGACGACCGATGTGCAGCGGCGGGAGAACGGCGACGCCGTTGGCATCCGTCCAGTTCCAAGCTTCGCAGAGGAAGCCGCCGGAGCGGTGCGATTCGAGATCGGCGCGGACGCCTTTAATCGGGTTTCCGTCTTCGTCAACGATACGCAGGTCGAGTCGTCCGACGCCGTCCGGCCCGCTCGGCGCGTGTCCCATATTGGGAACGTTTTTCGGGTTCTGCGATGATGAGTTGTTCGCATCCTGCGCGTATGAAGCGCTGAAACTGGCAGCAATAATCAGGGCGGTGATGAACAATTTACGCATCAGATATTTCTCCTGTAATTCTTCTGGCTTTCCGGTTATAGAAGGAAATTTTGGACAGGCAATTCGCGACCCGAAGGGGGGTTGAACGTCGCCGCGCTGTACCAGAATAAGATGGTCGAACGGGCGCAGACGTTGCTCGAAAGCAGGCGCGAAAACAACTCCTGAGAGATAATGAACCGCGCGAAAACGACCAGCGGCTCACCTTCAAGATTATAGGGTTGCCGCCCCGTTTGTGAAAGAGTATTTTTTGCACACCACTGATGGGTAATGGGACAGTGACCAGTCAGGAAGCATGAAGCGTGAAGAGTTTGGAAGATAAGCGAGAAGGGTTTTACGCACTTCTCTGTTAAAAGAAATCGCCTGCGTCCGCAAGGGGCGCGGGCATCGCCGTGAAAGGAGCGGACAACAGATGACTTTATTGGAATGGATCGTGCTTTTCATCATCTCCGGACTTTGCGGTGCGCTCGGTCAGGCAATCAGCGGTTACTCGCGCGGCGGTTGTCTCGTCTCGATTGCGCTCGGCTTTATCGGCGCGCTCATCGGCATGTGGCTCGCGCGGCAGTTCGGCCTGCCGGAACTTTTCGCCGTGCGCATCGGCGACAAGAGTTTTCCGATCATCTGGTCAATCATCGGCTCGGCGCTCTTTGTCGCCGTCATCAGTCTGATTTCGCGCAGCCGCGCTTGAGCGTGCGGGCGGGCATCGGTTACACTCGCCTCTAAAGCTCATCTCCCGTTCTCGAAAGTTAATCGGTTTGGTCTTCATCAACGCGCTCGCTTCGTCGCTTAGCATGCGAGCGTGATAAGGTTTTTGGTCTCGCTTTATGACTTCCCCGGCAACAGACGCACCAACGCGCGACGCTCGTCAGACGCCCGACCTCGGTTACTTCAAACAACATTACCCCTCGACCGTCGCACGCTTCGGCACGCTCTCCGAGCGCGAACGCTGGCTGCGCCGACTCTGGGAACTGGATGCGCGCTGGCGCGAAGAGACGGAGACACACGGCGGCAGCCCTCGCACCGACGAGGTGATTGTGCGCGGCGCGCCGCCCGCCGGGATGGAGGTGGAAGCGGAGTTCGACATCATCTACGCGGGCGGCGGAATCGGGCTTCTCCATGGAGCGTTGATGGCCTGTCAATATAAACGTCGTGTGATGGTCTGCATAGATGCGCAGGCGGGCGCGGCGACGCCGCCGCACAACTGGAATATCTCGACGGAGGATTTAGGTGAGTTCGAGCGAGCCGGGCTGTTTACGAAACCGGAAATCGAGAGCGCGATTGTCAACCGTTATGATAGGGGCTTCGTGAAGTTCCACGATGCCGCGTCGCGCGTCAAAGCCGAGCGCCTGTGGATGAGCGGCGTGCTCGATGTCGCCATTGATGCCGACCGGCTGCTCGCGCTCGCGGCTTCCAAAATTCGCGCGCACGATGCGCCGGGGTGCTCCGTCTCTGAAGGACTACGGTTCGTGCGTGCTTACGTCGAGCCGCATCGTGTGACAATCGAAATGCAGGACGCGCATCGCGTGCGGCATCTCTTCGGCGCGCGCCTCTTTATTGACGCCACGTCGCCGCGCTCACCGGTCGCGCGGCAACTTAACGAAGGACGCGCGGTGACGCATGTGCGCCCGACGGTCGGGACGCTGGCGCGCGGCTTCGTGCGCGGTGAAGAACCTGACAATGTTAATTTCAAGGTCGGTGAGATACTCGTCAGCACGGAGGATGCGAGCGAGAATCGCCAACTCATCTGGGAAGCTTTCGCCGGAAGCCCGCAGCGCGACGAATATGCGACCTATCTTTTCTTCTACGACGCTGTTGCGTCGCCCGCCGATAAATCACTGCTCGCACTCTTCGAGCGATACTTCGACACGCTCCACGGCTACAAGCGCGCGGGCGCGCAGTGGCGCGTGCTCAAGCCCGTCTTCGGCTACGTGCCCAGTTTTCAGACGCACGGCCGGCGGCTGAGCAGCCCGCGCACGGCAGATGATCGTGTGATGCTGCTGGGCGATGCCACGGGCGCAGCGAGTCCTCTGACGCTGAGCGGTTTCGGCGCGCAGTTGCGCTCTCTGCGCCGTCGCGCGCACCTCACCGAGCTGGCGCTGGCCGCTAACCTGCTCAATGCCGCGTCGCTTTCAGAAGTCGGCGCGCAGGAGCCGCAGGTGGCGCAGGTCGCCAGCCTCGCAGAGTTCTTCCGCCCCGCACCGAAGAGCGCGCCCTCGACGGTCAATGAGACGCTCAACGCCGTGATGGCTGCCCTGCACAGCCTTGATGAGCGTATCCGCCGAGAGTTGTTTCAGGATCGCATGACCTTCAGCGGTCTGAAGAGCCTGCTCAGCCACACGGCCAAACTTTATCCGCGAATCTTCGGGCGCGCGCGCGAGCACATGGGCGCACGCGGCACTTTCTGGTGGTTGGCAAATATCGCCGAGGCTGTCTGGCGTGAGAGGCGCACGGGCGCGTCGGAAGCACCCTCAGACGAGAAAGAGCAGACGGAAGAGCCGGAACAAAAATTCGCCCGCTATGTTGCACTCTACAAAAAAAGGGACGACGCGGACACTTTCTGAGAGGCCAACCTGCGTCCATTGTTGCCGGTCGGCGGTTGAGGATTGGCGTGCCCGTCGCCGCAATCGAGTCTCACATGAAGTTGGCGTGAGGCTCGGAAAAGTTTAGTCGTCAATATGAATGACCACCTTAACTTTACCGTGCGGGGTGTCTAAGTTATATAGCGAGTTCCCCTTGCCGTCCAATACTTCCACGCGAGTAATCCTCTTCTTTGAGTGGTGGTGTTTTCCGTCCTGTATCTTAGGAATCACGGCGGCGTCGAAGTCTATCGTCACGGAACCGCCAGTCACCACAATCGGTGGATTGTTGTTAGACATCTTTCTGTTGCTCCTTTGGGGTTGAGGTTTAGGTCACGGCGTTGGATTCAACGAACGCGAGAGGGCAATTCGAGCACGTCCTTGCGAAGTGGCTGAACGTCCGGGCGTGCGAAATAGATTTTCGCAGCTTCCGCGCCCCATTCATTTTCGAGGCGAGAGAGAAGATTAGCGGCCTGCGCCAGTTGATCTTGCGCCGCTGTGTCTTCGCCCGCGTGGCGGCTGGCACGCGCCATTAGGACAAGGGCACGCCACTGCGACTCGATCTGGTCGAAACGTGTGAAGCTCTCGTGCGCCTGTCGCGCGGCGTCCCCGGCGGCCTCAATCTCGCCTGCTTCGGACAACGCTTCGGCAAGCGTGAGTTGGGCGTAGGCGATGGTCGCTGGGTCCTTGGACTCTATCGCCTGCTGCAAAGATTCCTTACACATTGCGACGCCTTGATCGTGCTTGCCGCTGAAGACCAGCGCCCGTCCGAGCGTGCCATTGATGTCGGCGATAAGGTCTTTGTAGGACGCGCCCAGTTTAAGCGTCTCATGGCTTTTAGAGATGGCTTCAGCAAAGCGGCGCTGGCTGAGCGCGATTTGTGCTTCGATGTTGCGGACGCGCGCCTGGACTTGCTTATTTGGGCTTTCGGGACGCGCAGCGATCTGGTCGGCTTGGGTGAGAGCTTCGCGCGCCTCGTCGTATCGTCCGACGTGCCAGAGGACAACCCCCTGCATCAAGAGGATGTAATCAAGCCCCCCCGAATTGTTGAGGTTTTTGGAGATTAAATAGCTCTCCTTGTAATGTTTGAGAGCCTCCGGAAATCGCTCCAGGACGAATAATAGAGCACCGATTTCACGATGCAAGTCTCCGATTTGTGGAATGCTGCTGGACTGGTCGGCGAGGCTAAGCTGCTCATTTAATATAGTAAGCGCTGGCTGATATTCGCCCTTCGACACGCGGCAGCGCGCGATAATCATAATGGCTCTTAAAGCCTCGTTGCGATAGCCGCCCTGCTGGTAAAAGTCGCGCGCCTGCCCAGCATATTGCAACGCTTCATCCAGCCGGTTCAGGGTGTAGAACAAACTGGCGAGATTGACGGCGGCGAGCGCCTCAAGACGAGGCACCTTATAGGCGCGCGCGAAATCCAGAGCAGTCCTGAAATTCTTCTCCGCATCATCATAATGCTCGCCCTGCTGCAAATAAATCGTGCCGAGCATAATGTAGCTGCGTGCCGTGAGATTAAACAGGCTGGCGGCCTGTGCCAGTGCGAGGGCTTCCTGCACCGAGGCGAACGCCTCCTCAAAGTGGTTGTCGCTCCCCGCAACCGCGCCTAACTGCAAAAGCGCCTGCACCTGCTGCGCTCGATTATTAGTGGCGCGCGCCAGTTCGAGCGACTCTTGCAGACACCTGCGCGCTTCCGTTATGTTCTTTGCGTTGGTGTAGATCAGTCCACGCTGGTAGAGCACTTCGGCGCGCCCTTCTTTATTCTCTGCGGCTTCGTATAGCGTCTCTGCGCGCTTAAGAGCGTTGGCCGCCCCGCCTAAATCTTTCTGTCGCCCGTAGAGCGTACCGAGGCGCAGGAAAGCCGTCGCATAATTCGAGTCGTGGTCGGTCGCTTTCGTGTAACTCTCGATCGCTCTCACCGGCTCGTTGTTCTTCTCAAATGCGCCCCCTAAATCCACATAAGCCTGCGGTTGCTGCGGATTGAGTTCGATGATCTGTTGATAAGTTTTAATCGCTGCCGGATAGTCGCGCCTCACCATTGAAGTGATCGCGTCGTAGCGTAGGGCGTCCTCCCGCGAAAGAGTGTTGATGTCAATGTCTTTGATTTTGAAGAGTTCATCCCGCGCGCGGTCTAGATAATCAAGCTCCGTCCATGCTTCGGCGAGCCGCGCGTGCGCCAGCGCAAACTTGTTGTCTATCTCGACGGCCTCTTGCAGCAACCCACTGGCCTTCTGATATGCACCGTCGCGCATCGCATCCGTCGCCTGATTGTATAAATTGAGGGCGTGGGCGGGCGGCACGTAGATGGGCGGGCGACTCAGATAGGAGACCGCCCAGACGCCGACGAGGACGGCGACGAGAGCGGCGAGAAAAGCGAGCGGCGAAAGACGCGGGCGGCGCAAGTTGTCGGAAAGCGTCAGCAGCGCGCTTGAGCGCGGCGCGCCCCCCTGCGTCATCAGACGGCGCGTCCGCACCGTGTCGTTATTTGAGAGAGGCGCGCGCGCGCGTTCCAAATCGGCGATCATCGCATCCGCCGACTGGTAGCGATCCTCTGGTTTCTTCGACAGCGCCTTGAGCGTGATGCGATCCAACTCCGGCGGGACATGTGAATTGAATTTCGACGGCGGCGCGGGATTGACATGAATAACCTGCGCGCCGATCTCGATGACGTTCGCGCCGGAGAAGGCCGGGCGACCCGCGATGCACTCGTAGAGCAGCGCGCCGAGGGCGAACAGATCGCTGCGCGCGTCCACTTTTGCGCCGCGCGCCTGTTCGGGCGAAAGATAGAGCGGCGTGCCGATGACGACATCGCTGCGCGTCCGCGTCGAGAGAAGCGTCTGCGCGTTCGCGCTGGATTCGGTCAGCAGTTCCTCTTCGAGTTGCTTGGCGAGGCCGAAGTCCAACACTTTAACTTCATTGCGCTCGTTAATCAGGACGTTCGACGGCTTGATGTCGCGGTGGACGATGCCGCGCCGGTGCGCTTCCGAGAGCGCCATCGCAACCTCTTCGACAATTTCGACGGCGCGCACAATCGTCAACGCGCTGGAGTACAGCAGGTCGCTCAAATTCGGCCCTACGACCAGTTCCATGACGATGTAGGGCTGTCCGCCGGGCGTCTCTCCGTAATCGTAGACGGCGGCGATATTCGGATGAGCGAGGGCTGAGACGGCGCGCGCCTCGCGTAGAAAACGCGCGCGGTAATGCTTCTCGTCGGAGCCTGTGAGCGGAAACTTGATGGCGACGCGGCGACCGAGCCGCGTATCTTCGGCGAGATACACGACACCCATCCCGCCCTCGCCTATCTGACTGAGAATTCGGTAATGAGAAACTGTTTGCCCGATCATGGGTTTGAAGCCAACGACGCAGACGAGCGCGAGGTTAAGAAGTTTTCTTGACAGTGGCGGGGCTTAAAAAAACAAAGCCCGCTAAATTAAAGGCGCACACCTATTGAGTCCGTATTTTGCTCTAAAGCAGACGCGTTTTCAAGATATATTGCACAGCGATACAATTTTAAGTTTTAAGTTTTAAGTTTTCAGTCCTGAATTTCCGGTGTGAGGAACTTTATCTCGGCTGAAAACTTATGACAGCCTCTAGCCGCTCGCGGGCGGCTGGCGGCGGTAGCGATGCGTGACGGGGCGACGACGACCGATGCCGATGGCGTGGCGCGAAATGATGAGCGTGGGCGGAAGCTGCCGCCGCTTGAATTCGTTAGCGGGCGACTCGACGCGGTTCAAAATGTCGTAGACGAGCGCGCCGTTGTTTCCGGCGGCGATAATCTCTTCGGGCGTCGCCTTCTTCTCGAAGTAGAGTTTCAGAATAGGGTCGAGCACGTCGTAAGCGGGCAGCGATTGGTCGTCGAACTGGTCGGGCGCGAGTTCGGCTGACGGGCGTTTGTTGATAATCGCCCAAGGGATAAGCTCGCGCTCGCGGTTCAAGGCGCGCGCGAGCGCATAGACTTCCGTCTTCAGTAGGTCGCCGAGGACGGCGAGGCCGCCGTTCGTGTCGCCGTAGAGCGTGCAGTAGCCGAGCGCGAGTTCCGATTTGTTGCCGGTTGAAAGCAACAGCCTGCCTTCGGCGTTCGAGATCGTCATCAGGATATTGCCGCGCAGTCGAGACTGTAGATTTTCGGCGGCGAGCGATTCGCCGCCGCGCGTCGGCTTCGTCAGCTTCAACTCGCGCGTCACCGCCTCGAAGGCCGAAGTGATGGGACGTTCGATGACGGGCATCCCCAGATTCTCGCCGAGCGCGATGGAATCCTCAATGCTCCCGCGCGAAGAAAAAGGCGAGGGCATCATCACCGACAAGACGTTTTCAGCGCCCAGCGCCTCGCACGCCAGCGCCGCCACGACCGCCGAATCAATGCCGCCTGAGAGTCCGAGCACGGCGCGCTCGAAGCGATTCTTGCGCGCGTAATCGCGGATGCCTAAGACGAGCGCCTGATGGACAGTTTCGATGTCGTCGCCGGGCAGACACCTTTCGTCGCGCACGCCGCAGTCCAGAGAAACCGTGCCGATGAATTCCTCGAAGGGCGGGGCTTGCAGGATGATGTGCCCCTCGCAATCGGTGACGAGGCTCGCGCCGTCGAAGATGATGCCGTCGTTTCCGCCGACGAGATTGACATAGACAATCGGCAACCCTGTGAGCTTTGAACGATGCGAAACCATCGAGCAACGCTGTCCCATCTTCTCTTTATTGAAAGGCGAAGCGTTCGGCGAGACGAGCACGGTCGCGCCCATCTCGACAAGCTCATCGGTCGGGTCGTTCGTGTAGAGCCGCTCGCGCCAGAAAGTCTTATCGTTCCAGAAATCCTCGCAGACGGGAACGCCAAGTTTCTCTCTGCCGAGTGTAAAAAGCCTGCGCTCTGTGGCTGACTCGAAATAGCGCGGGTCGTCGAACACGTCGTATTCGGGGAGCAGAGTTTTATCGGCAAAACCTAAAAGTTCGCGGTTGCGAATCACCGCCGCAGAGTTATAGAGCTTGCGACTTGAAGGCGCGGCCTCCTGTCCCGTCGGCCTCACCGTGCCGACGACCGCCGTGATGCCTTCAGTCGCCGGGATGATTTTTTCGAGAGGCGCGAGAGAGCCTTGCGCGACATCTCGATCAAGAAACCAGTCGAGCGACGTGTAACCTTGCACGGCGACTTCGGGCAGTACGACGAGGTCGCTTCTATCTCGCTTCCCCTGCTCGATGGCGCGCAGAATGCGTTCCACGTTGCCTTCATAATCGCCGTTCGTCGTGTTGATCTGTCCGATGGTGACGCGCATGATTCTGATTTTATCATTGACCCAATGAATCAATGAGTTAAATTTTTTTGTCTTTGCCGTGGCCGCCGCCGCCCGGCGTCTCGACGCGGACGCGGTCGTGCGCTTCGAGCGCCCACGAACCCTTGGCGCTAATCGCGCGCCTGCGTCTTTTGCGGATGATGAAATCGCGTCCCGTGCGCCCGTCTCCGCCGCCCGCGAGTCCGTAGGGCGCGCGTGTGCGCCGGTCGGCCAGCAGCGACATCCGCGCGGGCACGAGCGTTTCTATCTCGCGCACGACGCCGTCTCCGCCGCGCGTCTTACCGCCGCCGCCCGACGCGCGCCGGATCGCATATTCGCGGACGCGCAGAGGATAGGCATACTCAAGCGCTTCGGCGGGCGTGTTGAGGCTGTTGGTCATGTGCGTATGGACTGCGCTCGCGCCGTCGTGACCGGGACGCGCGCCCATGCCGCCCGCGACCGTCTCATAGTAAGCGAACTCAGCCCCGCTCTGCGGGTCAATACCGCCGATGGTCAGATTGTTCATCGTCCCTTGGCTCGCCGCCGGAATTCTTCCGGGCAGAGCTTTCGATAGAGCTTTAAAAAGCACGTCAACGATACGCTGCGAGGTTTCGACATTGCCGCCCGCGACCGAAGCGGGGTGCGCGGCGTTGACCACCGTCCCGAGCGGCGCGATAACTTTAACCGGCTGCATCAGCCCCGCGCTCGCGGGGACATCCTCCGCGCCAATGAGGCAGCGAAAGACGTATGCGACCGCCGACACCGTAATCGCTTCAACCGCGTTGACCGGCCCCGCGACCTGCGGCGCGCTGCCAGTAAAATCCACGACCGCGCTCTCGCCGCGAATCGTCACACGCACGCGCACAGTAATTTCGCCCGCACGAACGCCGTCGCCGTCGAGCGCGTCTTCCGCTTCATAGACGCCTTCAGGGACTTCAGCCAGACAGGCACGCATGACGCGCGCCGAATATTCAATCAGATGCGCCGCATATTCCGTTACCTCGCGCGCGCCTGAGCGTTCGACAATTTCAAGCAGGCGAACCGCGCCAGTCTTCAACGAGCCTATTTGCGCCTCGAAGTCTGCGCGTCTCTCGCCTTGCGCGCGCACGTTCGCCATCAGCAGTCGCAACACGTCTTCAACGACGCGCCCGCCGCGCACGAGATGAACGGGCGGGATGCGCAACCCCTCGCCGTAAACGTCAATCGCCATCCCCATCGAACCCGGCGTCGCCCCGCCGATGTCCGCGTGGTGCGCGCGATTGGCAACGTAAAAAAGTGGAAGGGGGAAAGAGGGTAAAAGGGTTGAAGGCGAACCGTCGTACGTTAATTTGGGAGTTTGAGATTTGAGATTTGAAATCGAGTTCTTTGTCTTCTGCCCTGTACGTTTTCCCTCTTCCACTTCTTGAAAGGCTCCCATGACGAGTGTCACGTCGGGCAGGTGCGTGCCGCCCGCGAAGGGGTCGTTGAGTACGACCACATCGCCGGGCGCGAGTCTCGTCGCGTTGAGAGCCGCCGCCACCGCCATCGGCATCGAGCCGAGATGGACGGGCATGTGATCGCCCTGCGCGATCACGTGCCCGCGCGCGTCGAAGACGGCGCACGAATAATCGCGCCGCTCTTTGATGTTCGGTGAGAAGGCCGTGCGCCTGAGCGTAATGCCCATCTCCTCTGCCACAGAAGTGTAGAGCGCGCGATAGATTGCCAGCGTCGTCGGATCAAAGTCAGCTTTTCGTTTCATGGCTCGATAATGAGATTGCCGTGCGCGTCTATCGAGGCGCGTGCGCCTTCAGGGATGAGCGTTGTCGAAGAATACTCAACGACGATGCAAGGAGATTTCAGACATGCGCCCGCCGGTAAATCTTCACGCGTGTAGACAGCCGTTTCAATTCGCCCGCGCGCCAGATAGACGGGCGCGGTGCGGTGCGGCGCGACGTGCTGCGTGCGACTGCGCGCGCGTGTTCTTTCATTGCCCTCCGGCTTTTCGACGAGGCCGACGGAGCGCACGCGCGCGCTGACAATCTCGACCGCCTTCGCCTCTTGCGCGTAGCCGTAACGCGCTTCGTGCGCGCGATGAAAACGCTCGATGAGCGTTTCGCCGTCCGCCCATTTAACTTCCAACTCGAAAGACTGCCCGTTGTATCGCGCGTTGACGCTGCGCTCATGTCTCTGCCGCGCTTCCGCGAAGCCTTCGCGCCTGAGCGCCGTGCGTGCGCCGCGCTCCATCTCGACAAAGGCTCGTTCGAGTCGCGCGCTCATCTTAGCTGTCGCCTCAAGCATGACCGTGCGGCTCGAATCCTTGACCACGTCCGAATAAATCGCGCCTGTCGCCGAGAGCGCGCCGGGACTCGCCGGGACGATCACGCGCGGAATACGCAGAGCGCGCGCGAGTTCGACCGCGTGCAGCCCGCCCGCGCCGCCGAACGAAAGAAGCGTGAAGGCGCGCGGGTCGAAGCCACGCTCGACAGAGACGGCGCGAAGCGCTCTCTCCATCCCCGTATTAACGACGCGCACGACGCCGAGTGCCGCCTGCGTTTCGTCAATCTTGTGCTTGCTGACGGCGCTCAACTCGCGCGCAAGATTTGTGAGAGCCGCACGCGCACGCGCCTCGTCTAGACGAAAGTCGCCGCCGAGCAAATCAGTTCCGCCGAAACGACCGAGCACCAGATTGGCATCCGTCACGGTCGGCAAAAGCGAGCGCCCGTAACAGGCCGGGCCGGGATTCGCGCCCGCCGATTCAGGCCCGGCGCGCAACGAGCCGCCCGCGTCCACGCGCGCGATTGAGCCGCCGCCCGCCCCGACCGTGTGTATGTCCAGCACGGGCACGGCGACGGGTAACCCTGCGACCGTCGCTTCGTTCGTCAGACGCACTTCCCCGTGCGCGCACAGCGCGACATCGGTTGAAGTTCCGCCCATGTCGAACGTGATGATGTCGCAGATGCCCGCGATGCGCGCGCTCTCCAACGCACCGACGACGCCGCCCGCCGGGCCTGAAAGAATCGTCCGCACGGGTTCCGAAGCCGCGACGCCCGCCGAGATGCTTCCGCCCGACGACTGCATCACGAGCAAGCGGCGCGAAGCCTGCGCACCGAGGCGGCTCAGATACGCGCCCAACAGAGGTTGTAGGTAAGCGTTGATGGTGACGGTCGAGGTGCGTTCGTACTCTCGATATTCAGGCAGGATTTTATGCGAAACGGAAAGCGGCACGCCCGGCAGTCGAGCGGCGAGCGCGTCCGCAATGCGCTGCTCGTGCGACGAATCAACGAAAGAGAAGAGCAGCGAGATGGCGACCGCTTCGACGCGCGCTCTTTTCAACTGCGCGACTAACTTAAGAAGCGCGCTCTCGTTCAACTCTTCGACGATGCTTCCGTCGGCGGCGACGCGTTCGCGCACGCCGAAGCGCAGAGAGCGCGGCACAATCGGCTCAGGCCGCACCCAATCGAGATCGTAGAGACGCCCCCGCGCCTGTCGGCCAATCTCCAACACGTCTTCAAATCCGGCGGTCGTCACGAGAGCCATACGCGCGCCGCGTCTTTCAAGCAGCGCGTTAGTCCCCACGGTCGTGCCGTGGATCACTTCAATGTCGGAAACTTGCGCGCCCGTCTCGCGCGCGATGCGCTGCAACCCTTCGATGATGGCCAGCGAAGCATCTGCGGGCGTCGAGGCCAGCTTGAAGACGTGCGGCCTACCCGCTGAATAGTAAACAAAATCGGTGAACGTCCCGCCCGTATCCACCCCGACACGCACGCGCGCTGCTTTTTTCTGACTCTTCACGTGAGCTTGTATAGATCTGGAGGCGCTAAGAAGAAGTTTAAGGATTTGAGATTTGAAATTTGAAGTCGCGTCACGAATCGCTCGTAGTGTCTCATCAGCTTGTGTGGCGACGCTCACCCGACGGTGACGCGGCAACCGCTTTCATGTGCGCGACGTGCGGCGTCGAGCGCGAGTTGGATGTGATAGCCGTCTTCAAACGTGGCGGCTTCCGCGACGTGTTCGTGACCATCGCGCAGGGCTTCGACGATCTCGCGCGCAAAGAGCGTAAAGCCGCGCGACCAGCTTGAGTCGCGCATGCCTTCGGCGAGCGGCGCGCTCTCGACTTCCACGATTTGCCACACGCCCGCGCCCGTCTCAGCATGGAAAAGTTCGCCACTCTCTTCGACGCGCAGCGCGCCGCGCGAGCCGAAGATTTCGACGCGGTGTTCGGGGCGACCCGGCTCGACCACCGAGAGCGAGATAGCGCCGGTCGCGCTTTCCGTTCTTTCATTGTCGGTGAAGTGTAAGAGTAAGTTCGCCTCGTCGTCCGAAGTGACGCGACGCGGTGTGCCCGTCTCGCGGTCGTGACGCTCCGCGACGTGTGTCGCAAGCGTGCAAGAGACTTGCGAGATGCGCGTCTCCAGAAGCCAGTGCAGCGTATCAACGGCGTGCGAGCAGATGGCTCCGAGCACACCGCCGCCGCGCTCTGCGTCAGACCACCAGTCCCACGCGCGCTCCGGCGTGGCGCGCGAGTCTGCGCGGAAGAGAAACTTGGCGTGACGTATCTTTCCCAGTTCTCCTGTGCGAATCATCTCGCGCATCTTTTTCCTGCCGGGAAGAAAGCGCAACTCGTGGTCAATGCAGGCGAGCCGCCCGGACGCGCTGGCCGCCGCGCGCATTTGTTCGGCTTCATCGGCGTTCATCGCCATCGGCTTCTCGCAGAGCACGGCTTTTCCGGCAGCGAGCGCGGCCAGCGTCATCTCCAAGTGCGTCGCGGGCGGCGTGACGATGCTCACGAGCGAGACATCATTGCGACTGATGACGGCTCGCCAATCATCAGACGCGAAGGGAATCTCGAATTCACGCGCGACGCGTTCCGCGTTCTCACGATGCGCGCTCGCAATCGCCACGACGCGCGCCCCTTCGCACGCACGAAAGGCCGGTATCTGCGTCGTTCGCGCAAAGCCCGCGCCGATAATGCCGATGCCAACAGACTCTTTTTTAGCCAAGTGCTCTCCTTTACTATCAACGATTGAATCGGATCCTTCGGCCACGCGATATTGACATGCTCTTGTTATTGGACTGCCGGAGGAATCCAAAAGATAGGGTGTGCCCTCGCAGGGACTTGAACCCCGAACCAACGGATTATGCTTACCGCTACGGCTTTCGCCGCCCTTCCGAATGCCTGAGCAAACGGAGTTTGTGGTCTGGACTTTCTCTTCGCTTTACGCGTCTGCCATTAAGTCTCTACACCTTCCCGCCGTCTGAGGCCGGGCTTGGCTCGGGATTACCATCTCGCTTTCGCAATTTAGGCTTCCCCGAATTTGACAGATTCTACAAGCTAACCGGAAACAACTCTGAGTTGGTACAGAGTTGAATTGTGATACGCTTGCAACCCAACTTTGGAGGTCGTATGGGGTTCTGTGTCGTTTGTCAAGCGAACCTCACCGGCAAGCAAACCAGATTTTGCTCGCGCCGGTGCAAGAATGCTTTCACAAACAACAAACATCAGAATTATGTCTCTCAGCAACAACGTGGCCGACAAAGAAGGCAACTGTTGATTCAACAAAAAGGTGGTCGTTGCGAATTATGTGGTTATAGTCGCAACAGGGGCGGCGCTGGCTTGCCATCGCCTTAACCCTCTGACCAAGACCTTTCCGATTGACCTCAGAAATTGCTCGAACACCACATGGAAGGCGCTCGTGGCAGCAATGCAAAACTGCCAACTTCTGTGCATGAATTGTCATGCGGAGATTCATAATCCTGATTTTTCCACTTAGACCTTTCAAAGAACTGAGTCCGCTGCTCTAACCGATTGAGCTACGAGGGCACATTTTAATTTGAGTGCTGATTGATTATAAGAAGGTGTCCGATGAGTCGCAAGCAAGCATCGCAACGATGAATGCTCAACTCTGAAAGATGATTTGAAAACAGAAAGTCCTTTGTCTTTTCAGTTCACGCTGCCGTCTTCCGCTTTCATCGTTTCTTTGAGCGATTCGATTTGCCGCGCGTGGCGGTCGAGGTGGACGCTGACCATGACGAGCCACTGGTAGAGATTGAGCGGGCCGAAGACGGGATGCGGGTAATTGACACGCGCGCCGTCGGTGGTTTGGATGCGTGGGCGCAACTCTCTGAAAGTTTGCTGTGCGCGCTCCAACTTGTCGAGCGAGTCGGCGATACGGACGCCGCCGCGCGGGACGGCGGTCTCCGGCGCTTGATATTTTTCTTTGAGGCTGCGGGCAACAAAGTCTTCGATGGAGACAGGGGCGATGCTCCCGTCGCTTTCGGGCAGGAGCGCGCCCTCGGAGGCGGCTTTGTGAAGCAGCATCCCCGTGAGTTTGGCGATGTGGCCTTCGACGATGGAGACATGCTCGGCGATCTGTGCGATAGACCAATGCTCCGGCGAGGGCTGAAACTCCTGATGCCCTTCGCTCAACTCTGCGACGCTTTCAGTAAATCGCGCGTGCGATTCGTCCAACGCCTGATAGATTTCGGCGACGTTTGTATAGATCATTAAAAGACAACTCCTCTCAGTCAAGTTTTCAAAAACGATGCGCGGCGAGAAAAACGACCACCCTTCTACTTGAGCACCGCCGCCTGCGGGCTGATGTGCAAGACGTGCCAGCGCGGATAGCCCAGATTAGGAACTTGCTGGTCTGGATAATAGCGCACGTAGGCCGTCTGAATAAAAAGCGTCTCCGGCTCCAGCCATTCGAGACGCACGACCGGATTGAAAGAGAGCGGTTCGTAGCCGTCCTTCGTCGCATCGCCCGACTTCAAAACATTCTGGTCGAAGACGATTGACGAGGCGCGCAGAGAGTCTCGCAACGGAAGACTCGCGGCGGTCGGCGACTCGCGCGCGCCATCATAGATGACAACCTCTTTGTCGAAAGCCGTGGCGACCTTCGACGAATCGGGCGACCATACGGGCGCAGCATCCGTCATGCGATCATCGAGCAGCCGTTCGCGCCCGTCCATCAGGATCAGACGCGGGCGACCCGCAGACTCTTTTTCCGGCGGCTGCGCGTTGAACTCGTCAGCCTTGCAACCGAGCGCGGCGATGGCCTGCCCGTCCGGCGACCATGAAGCCTTGAAGTAGATCAACCCGTCGCGCTGCGTTAGCGGGCGGATGTTAAAGCCGTCACGGTCGCCGATGTAGATTTGCTCTGTGCTGAAGACCGGGACGGGCGCAATGAGCGGCGCGACGGTCGGCGTCGGTTGCGGCGCGGTCGGGTCGGAAGCCGAACTGCCGGGAGTGCCCTGCTCGATTGGCGTGGCGTCGGGCGCGAGCGGTTCGGGCGTGGGCTGCACCGCCGGATTCTTGATGCCGATGAAAGCCATCCGCTCGCCGTCGGGCGACCAAGAGACGGAAGAGAGAAAACGGCCTGTCACTTCCGGCGACAGAATGTTGCGAATGAATGTCCCGTCCGACGAATAGAGGTCAATGCGAAAGTCGCTCTCTGTGTCTTTGGTCGCATAGAGCGCGAGCACGCGCTGGCCGTTGGGCGAGACGACGGTGCGCAGCAGTTCCTCTTCCTTGCGCTCATTCTCGAAGTGAGTTTTGACGGGCGCAAACTTCTCGTCCGTGTCTTCGGCCTTAATCTGCGGAGGCAAATTCTCTTCCTTGATGTCAGGCTCGAAGCGGAAGGCGAGCCGCGCCGCAGGCACATCGCGCAGCGTCTTAGGATGGACGCTCAAAGCGTTTTCGACGTTGCGGCAGCCCGCCGCCACGACGAGGCACACGAAAACCAGAAGCGAAATTGCCGGGACAATAAATGTTCGTCGCACTTTCACACAATACACGTCTTTAATTCACTCTGCTTGAGATGGCTGCCCGTTTGCAAAAAAGGATGATAGGAAGGTGGACGCTGCGCTGTCAATGAAGGCGAGATATTTGTCAGAGTCAGACGCAAGTAGCCGGAAAGCAATCTTCTTAGCGTTCCGCTTTCTTTGCGCCTCCGGCGTGGTGGCGGGGCAAGAATTATGCCCCCCAGACCCCGGGGGCCCAAACAAACCGTAAA
>CAXTRQ010000009.1:16614-21957 GCA_964246705.1 uncultured Pyrinomonadaceae bacterium | reverse complement strand
GCGTCCCGTTTTTTTGGCGCGGCGGGGGTGTTGGCTTCAAACTATTTCTCACGCAAAGACGCTGGAGGCGCAAAGAAGCATAAAAGTTGAGCGATTGAAGTTTCAGGATTTCAAATCTTCAATCTGCAATCCGCCACCGGGCATCACCTGTTGCGCCAAGCGGGTTTGCGTTTTTCCATGAAGGCGTTGACGCCTTCGTGCGCGTCCTCGGTCTTCATCAGTTCGTTGAGGTAGAGGTTTTCGACTCGCTCAAGTGCGACCTCAAAAGTTTGCCCGCGCGAGATGTCCATGGCGCGTTTGGTCATCTCAAGCGCGGGCGCGGACATCTCGCGCAGTCGCGCCAGTATCTCCTGCGCTTTTTGTTCGAGTGCGCCCGCTTCGACGACGTAGCTGACGAGACCGAGCCGCAGAGCCTCCGCCGCGTCAATCAATTCACCCGTAAAGATGAGTTCGCGCGCGCGCCGCTCGCCGATGATGCGCGGCAGCAGCACGGCGGCGACGGGCGGGAAAACGCCCAACTTGATTTCCGGCTGACCGAACTTCGCCGTCGCTCCGGCGATAACGATGTCGCAGCCCGCGATTAGTTCGCAACCGCCGCCGAGCGCCGCGCCCTCGACAATGGCGACGGCGGGCTTCGCCATCTGCGCCAGCGTGCGAAAGATGGCGTGAAAAGATTCGAGCATCTGGTAAATAGTTTTGGAGGAGTGTTCCTGTACGGAGACGCCCGCGCTGAAGGCGCGCGAGCCGCCGACCGAATCAAACACGACCGCGACCATCTCATGATGCCCCATGCATTCCGTGAGCGCGCGGTCAATCTCGCGCATCATCGCGATGTCGAAGATGTTGAGCGGAGGCCGCGCGAACGTGATGCGCCCGACGCGCTCTTCGATTCTGAGTTTGATGTGTTCGTATGTTCCGTTCATCTCTTCAGAGAGATTAGCGCAATTCACAAAGTTTCAAAACCCCGTCCTCTCTGCGCCTCCAGCGTCTCGGCGTAAAACTTCTTTCTTATTCAAGACAAAAAATTTCGCGCCAAGACGCTAAGAAGCATAAAAGTTGAGTGGCTGAATTTTCAGGATTTCAAATCTTCAAATTGAATGCCCCGATGGTCGTCAATTCATAAGCCCACTGATTCCCAATGGTCAATGGCTCTAAGCTCTCAATCCCCGTCGAGGCTCTTTCGTCGCGTTCCAAGTTTGAGCAGGAGAAACGTCGGATAGCTGGCCGCCAGCAATATCAGCGCGAAGAGGCTGTTGGCGGTGTCGCTGGCGACGGCACCGACGAGAAAGGCGAGCGAACCGGCGAGCGCGAGTCCGGTCGTCCAAGGGTAACCCCACGCGCGATAGGGGCGCGGCATGTCAGGCTCACGCCGCCGCAGCACGAAGACGGAGAGGAAGGTAATCGTATAATCAATGACGAAGAAGAAAGCGATGGCGGCGAGCAGCTTTTCAAAAGTGCCGCTGAAGAAAATCATCATCTCAGCCATCAGAGTGCTCAACAGCAACGCCATGGTCGGCGTGCCGCCCTTGTTGACTTTCGTCGCCTGACGCCAGAAAAGTCTATCCCGACTCATGGCGAAGAGAATGCGCGGAGCCGTCAGAGTATTGCCGTTGACGGAGGCGAGCATCGAGACGGTGGCGAGCGCGCTGATGATGAGCTTGCCGCGCTCGCCGAAAATCTCTTCCGCCGCGCGTCCGACGGCGAGCTTGTCGCCCGCGAGTTGCGAGAGCGGCAGGACGTAGAGCAGAGCTAGATTGAGCAGTAGATAAATCACGATGACGAGCAGCACGCTTCCGATCATCGCGCGCGGGACGCTGCGAGCGGGATCGCGCACCTCTTCGCCGAAGTAGACCGTGCTGTACCAACCATCGTAGGTGTAGATAACTCCCTGCAAGGCGACCACCAGCGCCGTGAAAAATGCGAGACCCGTCGGAACCTGACGCGCCACCGTCGCTGCCCCGCCAGTCGTTTCTGTCGAGCCTTTGCCGCCGAAGATGAAACATGCGGCAATCAAGGCGACGAAAGCAAGCGTCTTGAGAGAACTGGTCAACTCCTGCGTGCGGCTGCCCCAGTGCACGCCGCTCCATTGCAACACGGCGAAAGCGAGGACGGTGATGAGCGCAACACGCGTCGTCTGTCCGGCCAGCGACGGCACGAGCGCGCCCGTGTATTCGCCGATGACGAAGGCGACGGCGGCGAGCGTCCCGCACGTCGAGAGCCAATCGCTCCAACCGACGACGAACCCCGCGTACTCTCCCAGAGCATGCCGCGCAAAGACATAGAAGCCGCCCGAACGCGGCAGCATCGCTCCCAACTCCGCGACCGATACCGCGCCGAGCAACGCATAGCCTCCGCCCAGCAGCCACACGCCCGTAAACAGCCACGCGTTTGGAAGCTGTGCCGCCACCTCGCCCGGCGTGCGCAGGATGCCCATCCCGATAGTGATGCCGACCGTCACAGCCAACCCGAAGATGACGCCGAGAACTTCTTGCAGCAGACGCCCGCGCGGCTCGTCCACCATTAAAGCTGTTTTTCTCTCAGCCGACATACGCCCAAACCTTCATAAAACAGAACTGTGATTGCGTTTCAAAACTCTCCCCGGATTTCTTAGCGCCTTTGCGTTGCGTGAAACTTTCTTCTTCCGACTCCAAAAAGTTTCACGCCAAGACGCTGGAGGCGCAAAGAAGAGGTGCAGAGCCGGATTAAACGAGCAGTCCGCCGTCAATCTTGAATACTTCGCCTGTGATGTAGCGCGCCTGTTCGGAGCAGAGAAAGGCGACGAGGTGTGCGACCTCTTCCGGCTCGCCGATGCGAGAGAGGAGCGTGCGTCGAATGACTTCCTCTTTAATTTTCTCCGGCAAGTGTTCCGTCATCGGCGTGCGAATGAAGCCGGGCGCGACGGCGTTGACGTTAACGCCGCTACGCCCAAGTTCGACGGCGGCAGATTTCGTCAGGGAGACGACCCCTGCTTTCGACGCGGCATAATTGCTGATACCGAAGCGACCGCGCAAGGCTTCGACGGATGCGATGTTGACGATCTTGCCCGCGCGCTGGACGCGAAACAGACGCGCCGCCGCTTGTATATAGTTGAAAGTCCCTTTGAGATTAACATCAATGACGCGCGTCCACTGCGCCTCCGTCATCTCCCACAGCGGCGCATCGAAGGCCACCCCGGCGGCGTTAACGAGAATGTCCACGCGACCGAGACGCGCGCACGCTTCCGCGACGACGTGTCCCGCTTCCGCGTGATCGCTCACGTCCACACTAAAAGTTGAAACGCGCGCGCCCGCCTCTTTCAACAGCAGCGCGCATTGCATCGAGACATCTTCGCTCGCGATGTCCACGGCGGCGATGTCCGCTCCGCCGCGCGCCAGTTCAAGCGCGCACGCCAGACCGATGCCTGACGCCGCGCCCGTCACAATCGCTGCTTTGCCTTCAAAATTCATCAGCCGGGAATACTCTGTGGGATGCCAAGCCAGTTTTGATAAGCCTTGAGCTGTTCGGGCGTTCGCTGTTTGAGAGGTACGAGCCGGTAAGTGATGTTCGCGCGTCCGGCAAGTTTAATCTGGAAGGTGCGCAGTTCATCCGCGCGAAAGACTGTGATGGCCAGAGTTTCGCCCGGCTGTTTTTCTTCGAGACGACGGTCGAAGGTGTCGCGTGTGACGCGCATGCCGTCGAGCGCGATGATTTGATCGCCGACGTTCAAGCCGAAATTATATGCAGGCGTGCCCGCGTTGATGAATTTGATAACGGCGGCGTCGGGCGGTACGGTCGTGCGGACGATGCCGGTGGCCGGGATGGTCGTCAACGCGACCTGCTCGTCGGCGCGGGCGAGCGTCGCGCCGAGGAATGCTTTTTCGACGGGCGCGCTACTACTGCCCGCCTCGGTCGGTGTACCCGTTGTGTCGAGGCGCAGCCCGACGGCTTCGAGCGCGGCGTCGTAGTCAAGCTCTTCACGCCCGCGCACGTAGCGGCGGAAGAAATCTTCGAGACTCGATCCGGCGGCCACCTCCGCCGCGCGCTGAAAATCTTCCGGGCTGTAGTTGCGATTCTTTTTGTAGAACTCTGCGTAAAGATAGCGCATCACGTCGTCGAGCGAATGCTGGTAGCCGGAAAGCTTGCGGATGTGCAGGTCGAGCAGCGCGGCGAGTATCGAGCCTTTTTCATAGTACGAGACTTGCGAGTTAACCGAGTTCTCGTCGCGCCTATAGTACTTAATCCACGCGTCGAAGCTCGCGTCCTCCGCGCTCATCTGCAAACGCCCCGGCGTGTTCTGCAAAGTTTGGAAGGAGCGCGCGAGCACATCCAGATAATCTTTTTCCGTCACCAGTCCCGCGCGCCTCGCCGTCAGGTTGCCGTAGTAATCCGTCATGCCCTCGGCCACCCACAGCAGCCGCGTGTAGTTCTCTTTCGTGTAATCGAAAGGGCCGAGCGCGTCGGGGCGAATGCGCTTGACGTTCCACGCGTGGAAATATTCGTGCGAGACGAGGCCGAGAAAATTCAGATGGCCTGAGTCGGGACGGAAATTGAAACGCGCCCACGTCATGGCGACGGAGTTGAGATGCTCGGTCGCGTTTCCGCCGGAGACGCCGAGATTCAGTATGAAGGTGTAATCCTTAAACGGCAGCCCGTCCATCAACGTCGCGTAAGCGTCGCAAATCTTCTGCATGTCGCGGCGCAGGCGCTCGGCGTCGTAGTTGCCTTCGCCTTCGATGACGAGCCGGTGCGGGACGCCGCGTACGTCGAACTCGATGGTCTTGAACGTGCCGACTTCGACGGGCGCATCGTAGAGCATATCGAAATTGTCGGCGCGAAAAGCGTTCTGCTCGCCCGCGACGGGCGGCAACCCGGTGGCAATCTTCCATGTCGGCGGCGGCACGACGCGCAGTGTCGCGGGCGCGTTCAGGTGTCCGTCCCAGTACATCAGGAGCGCGGCGTTGTTCCAGAAAGCGTGGCGGTCGTTGAGTTCGTTGGTGCGGGGGGTAGCCTCGTTGGCATAGACGCGATAGGCCGCACGCCACTTCGACGCGCCGCCCGTTTCGACGCGCCAAGTGTTCTTGTTCACCTTGCGCCACACGAGAGCTTTGCCCGCCTCATCCTGCGCCGCAAAATCCTGCACATGCCGTTCGTATTCCCGAATCAGATACGAGCCGGGCGTCCAGACGGGCATAACGAGATCGGCGTGCGGCGCTGCCGTGACGGACGCAACGCGCATCTCGACTTCAAGTAGATGCGTATGCGGCTCCGGCATTGAGACTGTAAAAGTGAAGTCGGGCGCAGGCGCAGTTGTCGTCGTGTTCTTCGGAGCACTGCCGCGGGTGGTGGGGCGAGGGGACGGTGGCC
>CAXTRQ010000009.1:7785-16604 GCA_964246705.1 uncultured Pyrinomonadaceae bacterium | reverse complement strand
GGGGTTGGGTTGGGGGGTTTGGGTGGTCTTTCTATGCGACGCTGCACAGGATAAAAAGAGACGCGATGGTAATAGCGACGACAAACGGCTCGGTGGCTGCAAGTATGGGCACGCGTGTATGAAGCATCGTGTGCGACAAAATCCTTTACTTGAAGAGATGTGCGGGAGAAATGTTTCGAGGCGCATCTTACTACGGATGGCGCGGAGAGAGCACGGGGATACAGAGTAAGGAGAGGTGAAATAGCGAAAGAGGGAAGCGGGTCAAAGGGGAAATGGCGAAAGGGGAAGCATGTGCGGTCGCGCCTGTCTTCCACTGCCTTTTTCTCCGCGACTATTTCGGCTTTCAACCCGGCACGAAAATGTTTTAATCTCTTGCGTATATCATGTGGAGGTGAGATGGCGATGGCTATTGAGACGTGCGCGCGTTGCGGCGCGAAAAATCGAGTTGATGAGCAGACGGCGGGCAGGAATCTGCAACCGGTGTGCGGCAGGTGCGGTGCAAAGTTGGGGGCTGGGACGAGTGCAGGCGGCGGCGCAACATCGTCGTCAGATACGGGCAAGCCGCGCGTGGTGACGGATGCCAGTTTCGCGCAGGATGTCTTACAGGCGTCGGGCGCGCGACCCGTCCTGCTCGATTGTTGGGCGGCGTGGTGCGGGCCTTGCCGTGTGGTTGCGCCTGTGCTCGATCAACTCGCCGCCGAATCCGGCGGGCGCTATCAAATTGTCAAATTGAATGTGGACGAGAACCCGCAAACCGCAGCGCGCTTTCAGATTCAGAGCATCCCGACGCTGCTCATTTTCAAAGGCGGGCAGATTGTTGACCGTCTCATCGGCGCGCAGCCGAAACAGGTCATTGCCGCGCGCCTCGCCGCGCAGGTCTGACAGAGGCAACGGCGAGAGACCTTGAATTTCCCGGCATATAAAAACGTCAAGAGGCTCGACAGATACGTTTAGCCGTCGAGCCTCTTGTCATGTCTGGAACAACGTAGGCCGAATAAATTACAGACTTGATTTTTAGAGTGCGGGCAGAAGGCGCAGAAGATACGAAGATTTTCTCTGTGTCCTCTGCGCCTTCTTTTTGTCCTTGGCGGTGATGCTTTCCCGGGTCATTAGAGATTATTTGACTTCGACGGCGACCTCCTGTTTGCCGCAGGGCGAAGTGAAAGTGACAATGTAAGTGCCTGCCTTTTGACTGATGGAACTGATGGTATAGCGCGCGGTGTCGGCGGCGTCCGCCGCTGTGCGTGGTTCGGCGAGGATGATGATGTCTGCCCAGTTACGCGTCGCCGCGCTGACCTTTAAGACATCCGCGCCGCCCGGATTGTTGAGCGTGACCATCACGACACCGGAGCCGCCACCGCTCTTAATCGCCAACGTGTTTTCGCTGACCGAGAGCGCGCACGCGCCTTCCGCTGTCTTCCGCACAACATTTGATTCCGTGACCGCAGCCGTCTCCGGCTTATTGCCCTTGGCATCTTCCGTCTGCGTCGGAGAGGCGGAGGGCACGGCTTCGGTTGTCGGAGTCTTGTCGTCGGCAGGCGCGGGCGTCGGCGCAGTGCTCGGTGGTGGATTGCCGGTCGCAGTTTGGATTGGCGTAGTTGGCGCAGTCTGCTTCGCATCGCCCGTAACAGCAGCGGTCGCGCTCGATGACGTTTGCGCGACGGTTCTCTGTGGCTGCGCGCCGGACGAATCCGAGAGAGAGACCAGCGGCGCATTGAGCAGCGCGTCGAGTCCAGCGAGCGAGCCGTTGATTTTTTGATAGAGCACTTCGATAACGGCGTGGCGCGCGGGATCGGGCGACCACTTGTAGCTGCTCACATAAGCAGTGAGCGCATCCTTCTGGTTGCCGCTCGCGTCGAGCGCCGCGCCGAGATGCCACTGCGAAGCGCGCCACCACGGACTGCCTTCCGGCAACACGCCCGCCGCGCGCTTCAGACGCACGAGCGCCTGCGGCGTCTGACCCTGATTATATAAAGCCCACCCGGCGAGGTCTTCGACGCGCCCGCGCAGAATGTTTGAAAGAACATTACGCGGCGCATCGGGAATATTCGGTATCGTGCCCGCCGCAATCGCGCGCGCGCGCAAGTCATATATCTCGTCGGCGACCGCCGCGAGCGAGGCGACCGGCGTATCGAGCGCCGCTTCGATGCCGCTCATCGCCGCGTCCGTTCGTTCAATCACCGCTTGCCATGCCGTGCCGCGCTGAAGCAGTCGGCTGGCGACATACAACTGTCGAAAGGCGCGCATCTCGTCGTCGCCCGCAACAAAATCAACGCCCGCGCTGACGGCCTCCTTCTCATTCGCGGCTTCGAGCGTCGCGCCGCCCGTCCTCACGGCGAGATGAAAAGCCAGCAAGGCTTTGAGCATCCGTGCGTTCGCCTCCGTGTCAGCGCCGTTGAACTGAAAAATGCTGGCTCGCCGTTCGGGCGCGAGCAGTTCGGTGAAGCTCTGCGCGTGCGCGGGCGTGCGACCGGCGAGACGCGTCTCAATCTCTCCGTCTTTAAGAGTGAAAGTTCGCGCCAGTTCCTCCGCTGCTTCCTGATAGAGACCGGCGGCGGCCAGCGCGCTCGCAAGTTCGTAGTCGAGCGTCGGAAAGCGTCCGATGAGACGCGCCAGACGCAGAGCGCGTTCGGCGTCGAGCGGTCGCTTCTGCGCCAGCAACGCACGGCCGAAAGTGATGCGTGCCCAGACCCACTTGAAACGCGGCTCAAGCGCGACAGCCTTCTCAGCCAACTCGAAGGCGCGCGCGCCCTCTGAATGCGCCGCGTACCAATAAGCCGCGCCGACCAGCAACGGAAGATTATCCGCCTGCGCGGCGAGGGCCGTCTGAAGTTCGCGCTCGGCCTCCTCCCGTTTGCCCGCGTCAAAGAGCGAAAGCACGACGCCTGCGCGCGCGCCCGTGTCCTGCGGGTCGGACGCGAGATGCTCGCGGTAGAGCGCGAGCGCCTCTTCGGGCTTACCCGTCGCGCGCCGCAAGTCTGCGAGATTCTTGCGGGCGCTTGAGGAGCGCGGGTCGAGTTCGAGCGCACGCGCATATTCTTCAGCCGCTTTGTCGAGACGCAGCGCGACACGATACGCTTCGCCGAGCGCCTGATGCGCGGTCGCATTGTCGGGCGCTAAACGCGTCGCGGCTTCAGCCAGACGCGACGCTTCATCCGCCTGCTCGACGCCGAAATAGAAGGCCGCGAGAGCCAGCAGACGCTGCGGGTTATCCTTGATGCGCTCCTCAATCCGCCGCGCCAGATCGAACGCCGCGTCGGTGTGACCGAGCACGTAGAGGTTGGCGGGAAGCTGCGAGATGACTCCTGTGAAAAGCCTGTCCGGCTTGTTCGCTTTGCCGGAAGCAATTTTGTCCGCCTCATTTTGGTCAGCATCGAGCGGAGCATCGGCGACCGCCTGCCGGAAAAGTTCGATGCCTCCGAGCGCATCGCCCGTCCTGAGCTTCTCGTCGCCGAAAGCGGCGCGCGCGCTCGTCAACAATTCCAGCGCGCGTGTCTTTAAAGTTGAATCGGGATGCGCCGCGACGAACGCTTCGAGCCGCGCGACGCGCTCTGCTGATGGAAGACCCTGCTTGCTCAATTCGTCAAGCTCGGCTTTCAAATTCTCTTCGCCCGACGCCGCCGCTCGTTGCCTGCCAGCCTGCGGCGTCGCGGCTTTCTTCGCGGGCGATTTACTTTTTTGCATTGCCGCATGCGCGCACATGGGCGCATAAGCGAACGCAGCGAGCAGGAGGCACAGCGTTGTCAGTCGTTTCTTATTTTTCATGCGGTCGTTATTTTAGAGCATCAGTTGAGTATTAAGCGACAAAGATTCAACACCGCCAGACACCGCAGGACACAAAGGTTGCACAGAGAAGATTTGAAATTTGAGATTTGAAATCTTAAATCTTAAAACTCTGTGCAGACTCCGTGTCCCTCATGTGCCTAGCGATGGTGAATTGCACGGTTCAGTTACTCAACTGAAGTTTCAGCTTTCGCGTACGCGCACCGACTCAGGCACAGTTGTTTTCTGTCCGGGCGCACTGGCGCGGCTGTCATCGCTCATTGACGAAGGATTCGGCGGGGGCGAAGAGACCAGCTTTTCGAGCGTCGCGTCCAGCGCCTCGCCGATGCGATTGACGAAGACGAACTCAAGTTGGGCGCGCACGTCGGCAGGAATCTCTTCGATGTCGGCCTCGTTGCGCGCGGGCAGGACGACGCGCCGGATGCCCGCGCGATGCGCCGCCAACACCTTCTCTTTGATGCCACCGACGGGAAAGACCAGACCCGAAAGAGTTATCTCGCCCGTCATGGACGTGTCGTTACGCACGCGTCGGCCTGTCATTAGCGAGGCGAGCGCGGAAGTGATGGCGACGCCCGCGCTGGGGCCGTCCTTCGGAATCGCTCCAGCGGGAACATGCAAGTGCGCGCCGGAGGATTTGAACATCTGCGCATCAATGCCGAACTCGGCGGCGTGCGCCCACAGGTACGAACGCGCGGCGCGCGCCGACTCTTGCATCACTTCGCCGATTTGACCTGTGATAGTCATCCCGGAGCCACCCGGCAAAAGCGTCGCTTCGATGAAGAGAAGCTGCCCGCCCATCTCCGTCCAAGCCATGCCGGTTGCGACTCCGGTCGGCAACTCTTTGCGCGCCTCTTCCGGGTAGAAACGCGGTGCGCCCAAGAGCGCCTTGAGGTCGTCGGCGTCCACACGCACTTTGTCCACTTCGCCCTGCGCGATTCTCAGCGCCGCCTTGCGCGCGACGCTTCCGACCGTGCGCTCGAACTGGCGCACGCCCGCCTCGCGCGTGTAGCGCGCGGCGATGAGCATCAGCGCGTCGTCTGTGATTTCAAACTGGCCTTCCTGCAATCCATTCTCTTTCGTCTGTCGCGGTACGAGATACTGCCGCGCGATGTGCAGTTTCTCCTGATCGCTGTAACCGGCCAGACCGATAATCTCCATGCGGTCGCGCAGAGGAGCGGGGATCGGGCCGAGTTGGTTAGCCGTCGCGATGAAGAAGACCTTCGAGAGATCGAAGGGCAGATCAAGATAGTGGTCGCGGAAACTATGATTCTGCTGCGGGTCGAGAATCTCAAGCAGCGCCGCCGCCGGGTCGCCGCGAAAATCCGCGCCGAGCTTATCAATCTCGTCGAGCATCATCACCGGATTGTTTACGCCCGCGCGCCTGAGAGATTGAATGATGCGACCGGGCATCGCGCCGATGTATGTGCGGCGGTGACCGCGCAACTCGGCCTCGTCGCGCACGCCGCCTAAAGAGAGACGTTCAAACTCGCGTCCGAGCGCGCGCGCAATCGAACGACCCAGAGAAGTTTTGCCGACGCCGGGCGGGCCGACGAAACAAAGAATCGGACTCTTCGAGTCGGGGCGCAGTTTGACGACGGCGAGAAATTCGAGGATGCGTTCTTTGATGTCTTCCAAACCGTAGTGGTCTTCGTCGAGGATGCGGCGCGCTTCCGCCAGATCGAGTTTATCCTCCGAAGATTCCTTCCACGGAAGTTCCAGCACGTATTCCAGATAAGAACGGATGACGTGATAGTCGGGCGCGGCTGAAGGCAGTCGCTCCATGCGTTTCAATTCGCGCTCAGCCTCTTTGCGCACGTCTTCGGGGAGGTCTGCCTCTCCCAGACGCTCGCGCAATAGCTCGGCTTCAGCGCGCTCGCCGCCCTCGTCCTCGCCAAGCTCTTTCTCAATCGCGCGCTTCTGCTGGCGCAGGAAGTAGTCGCGCTGCGCCTTGTCCATCTCGCCCTGCGCTTCGGTCGCAATCTTCGAGCGCAGTTGCATAATCTCGATTTCGTGCGCGAGACGCGTGTAGGCGAGTTGCAGCAACTCGTCAACCGTGTCGGCTTCGAGCATCGCTTGTTCCTGCTCAAGACCGAGATTGAGGACAGAGCCGAGAAAATAAGCGAGTTGGACGGGATCGTTTGAACTGAGCACGGCGCTGCGAATTTCGGGCGGAATTTCCGGCAGCAGCGCGAGCGCGCGTTGAATCAGCGATTGGACGTTGCGCCAGAGAGCTTCGACCGCATCCTCGTCGCGCTTGGAGAGCGCGGGCATCACCTGCACATGCGCGCGGAGGTACGGGTCGGTCTGCGTCCAACCGAGGACGCGGATGCGCTCGGTTCCCTGCACGATGATTTGCAGTGCATCCGGGGCGCGCATCATGCGCTTAATCATTACGAGCGTCCCGATTTCGTAGAGGTCTTCGGGCGGCGTCGCCTCTCCATCCGTGCCGCGCCCCTCGCGGACGGTGACGCAGGCCAGCAGTTTTTCCTGCGTGGCGAGCGCCGCTTCGACCGCCGCGATTGAGCGCGGGCGGCCAGCCGCCAGCGGCACGACCGCGCCGGGAAAAAGCGTCGTGTTCAGCAGAGGAAGCACGGCGATCTCGAAGACGCCCGCTTCGGCTTGTGCGCGCGAAGGCGCGCCCGCCGCCGTCTGCGGCGAGACGGAAGGATTTGTTGCCGCCGTCGGCGGCGCGGGTGTGTTCTTCGCGTCTTGAATCGCAGGCACGTTCGCTGCGGTGTCGTCTACCTTTTGTTTGTTTTGAGTCTCTTCAGCCATAACAGGTACTTTTGTTTTTAAGTTATTCGATGAGAGCAGGGATGCCGGTAGCCTGCGCCGCCCGATCAGTCGCACTTCTCCTTGCTACGCAGGCGCAGGATGAGCAGTCCGTCGTTGTAGTTGGTTTCCACCTCCGTGCCTTCGATGGGGCAAGGGAAGCGAATCAACTTTTCAAACCGGCTGTAGGTGATTTCGAGTTGGTGATAGGAGACGGTTTCGGTATGGAACGTATCGCGGCGGCAACCGCCGATGCGTAGCGTCGCGCCCGCGATTCGGACCTCAATCTCATCCGCGCAGACGCCCGCCAATTCTACCTTGACGATCCATCCATCCTGAGTCCGGTAGACATCAGCGGGCGGATACCACATGCGGCTGCCGTCCGACACGATTCTCTGTGCCTTCGGCATCAGACGAAAATAACGCTCAATTGATCTAGCCATAAGAAATACAGTGATGAGTGACAAGTGACGAGTGACGAGCACAACAGAAAACAGTTATTAGCGATGTAATGACGAGCGACAAGTGATGAGAAGAAAGCTGTCTTTAACTTTTGTCACTCGTCACTCGTCATTTCTTACTGCTTTACCCGAAGACTTTGCTCCAGAAGGATGAGCCGCTGGAAATCTCTTCGAGCGCGTCGGCGAGTTCGCGGTCGTCTTCGGTTTCGAGCGCGACATCGGCCATCGAGATGATGCCCCGCAGCACGTTGTCGCGGTCGACGACGGGAATGCGGCGCACCTGTTTGTCGCCCATCTTACGGATCGCATCAATAACGCGATCATTCGGGCGCGCGGTGTGCACTTCGGTCGTCATAATTTCTTCGGCGCGTGTCACGCGCGCATCTTTGCCTTCGGCGATGGCGCGCACGACGATGTCGCGGTCGGTAATCAGTCCGATTAACTTGCTGCCGCCGACGACGTTCGGTTGCACGCGATTGATGTCAGGGCGCGACTCGGCCAGATCGGTGACGCTCTCAGGATGCTCGACCACAGGGATCACGCCCGTGTCTTCATTACGCATCATCGAAGCGACCTCCTGCAAGGTGTTGTTGCGCGTGGCGACCGTCACGTCGCGCGTCATAATGTCGCGGCATCGGACGTGGGAACGCGTCGCGCCGCGCTCGCGGCGTCTTCCGCCGAACGTCCGCTGCAAATAGTCGCGCCCCTCTTCAAAGAGCGTGCGCCCGCCACGGTCGTCCATGTCGCGTTCATCATCTTCGCGACGGCTGCGCCGCGCGCCGCCATAATGATCATCACGATAGTAATCCCCGCGCGCGCCATAGCCGCCGCGACCATAATCGTCATAATCGCGCTCGCCGCCGCCCGGCGGACGGTCAGCGCGCCGGACGATTCGCTCAGTTTCGTCGCCGAAATCGCGCCCCCTCCGACCGTAAGAATCGCCGCGTCGTGAAGCATAGCGTTCATCGTCATCGCGCACGCGTTCACGCCTGCCGGAGAAATAATCGTCGTCTCTATCGTTCCGGTATCTTGACATATTTTCCTCCCGAATGATGTCTACCACTTAAGCCGCCTGACTGAAAACACCGGGGCGAGAGCCAACTCCGACGCCGACGCCCACTGCGAAGCGCGCCTCATTCGCGGCAAACGCACACGACGACCCGCGCCCGGTCACATATGCGATCTCAAATGCTTCAAGGGGAACTTGCGTCAATTATACTCGCTTCGATTGAGATTGCCAGTAGGTGAAACACGGAATGATAAGCGATGAACGATGAACGGAAAGACAAAAGGGTTTCTGCTTACGGCTCGACGTTCATCGCCGCGCGTTTCTTCCTGTTTGCTCAAGCGCGGCGGGGTTTGTTACGATTCCAAGTGTGATGCAATCCTTTGATGCCAAACTCTCAAACTTGAAGCGCCCCGCGCGAGAGAACACGCTCGTCACCGTCGGACGCGTCGAAGATGTGCCCGACGGTAGAGGTGCGACCGTCGAACTGAAGAACGGGCGAGAACTCGCGCTCTACAACGTCGGCGGCCAGTTCTACGCCATCGAAAATTTTTGCCCGCACAAGGGCGCGCCGCTCGCCGATGGAAACCTCTGCGGCCACGCCATCGAATGCGATTGGCACGGCTGGAAATTCGACGTGCGCACGGGCGCGTGCCTCAACCGCAACGCCAGCCCGGTCGAATCCTACGAAGTCTTGATTGAAGACGGGTGGATTAAAATTAAGATTTAAACTTGATTCAAGACTTCTGCTTTTCTACTTCTTTGCAGCTTGGCGTGGGGGGGGGGGTGACTTATAT
>CAXTRQ010000009.1:0-7775 GCA_964246705.1 uncultured Pyrinomonadaceae bacterium | reverse complement strand
CTGCAAAGAAGTAGAAAAGTTGAGCCGCCGGAATGTCCGCAAGCACGAATCGAGGCCGCACGCGAATTTCCCGTCTGGAGAATCTCGCGTGCGGCCTCAACTACCGAATCTGAATTCTAATCTTTCACTCAACCATCATTACCGATGGCTTCGACAGGACAGGCCATCAGCGCCTCTTCACACAACTCGCGCTCTTCCTGCGTCTGCGGCTGTTTATAGACGAACGAGTAACCGTTCGAGTTTGAACGTGTGAAATTATCGGGAGCCGTATCGCGACACACGTCGCAGTCAATGCACTGCGTATCTACGTAGTACGTGCCGGAAACATTCTCCGTCACGCGGTCAGTCGAATCAGCCAAGACCACCTCCTCGAAAACAGTGACGGGTAACGAGTTGAAAAATTGCTTTGGCTCGTCCCTTGTCACTCGTCACTGCTTTTATCATTTAATCGCCAGCATCCGGTCGAGCGCAACGCGCGCCCAACGTGCCGTCTCTTCCGGCACGATGATCTGGTTGACGACCTCACCGGCGACGAGAGATTCGAGCACCCACGCCAGATTTTGCGGCGCGATGCGATACATCGTCGCGCACATGCAGAGATCGGGCGCAAGCAGTTGAATGTGCTTGTCAGGAAAACGCTTGATGAGCCGGTCGACGAGATTGACTTCCGTGCCGATAGCCCACTTCGATCCGGCGGGTGCGGCTTCCAGAGTTTTAATGATGAACTCGGTCGAGCCGTTCAGATCGGACTTGGCGACCACTTCATGCACGCATTCCGGGTGGACGAGCACCTTGATGCCCGGCACTTGCTTGCGTACCTGATCCACGTGCCACTCGCGAAAACGCCCGTGCACGGAGCAATGACCTTTCCACAGAATCAGTCGCGCGGCTCTCAGTTGCTCTTCCGTGTTGCCGCCCAACTCTTTCGCAGGGTCCCAGAGCACCATCTGTTCGAGCGGAATACCGAACTTCAGCCCCGTGTTTCGACCCAAATGCTGGTCTGGAAAGAAGAATAGCTTGTCAGCCTCTTTCAAGCTTTTCTCGAAGAGCGGGACGGCGTTTGAAGATGTACACACAACGCCCTCGTGCTGGCCGCAGAATGCCTTGATAGCGGCGGTCGAGTTCATGTATGTAATCGGCATCACACGAAAATCGCCGATGACGCCGATTGATTCAAGCTGCTCCCAAGCGTCTTCGACCTGCTCAGCCGAAGCCATGTCGGCCATCGAGCAACCCGCGCCCAAATCCGGCAGGATAACTTTTTGGTGCGGCGCGGAAAGAATGTCCGCCGACTCGGCCATAAAGTGGACGCCGCAGAAGACGATAAACTCCGCCTTCGCGCGCTCCATCGCCTGCATCGAGAGCTTGAACGAGTCGCCCGTCAAATCCGCATGACAAATTACGTCGTCGCGCTGGTAGTGATGACCGAGGATCACGAGCCGCTCGCCCAAGCTCCGGCGCGCAGCCTCGATGCGCTCATGCAATTCCGCATCCGACGATCCGAAGTAATCTTCGAGGGCGGGAACCTTCGCTAAAGTTTCAAGCATGGTCGTCAACTTCTCTTTCTCCTCATTCCAGCGCGCTCCCCTTCGATGTCCGCGTCGCACAGGCGGCGACCGTATCAGGAGCGCGAAACACAAACTATACTAACTTTGAGAAACGAAGCGCAAGCGCACACCCTGCACGACGCGCTTATCTCAAAAAGCCGGACGACGCGCGCCTCGAACTTCACGCGCACGCACCAATTTAGATGCGTTAAATAAGGCAAAAGTAAAAAGGTAAAGGCAAAAATTAACATGCCAAAATGAAGATGAAAGCGCCGTCACCGCCCGGTCTTCACTTTAGCGTTTAATTATTGCTTTTGGGCTTCTCTTAAGGGTGCGTCATCTCTTCCGGCTTGACGTACTCATCAAACTGCTCGCCCGTCAGGAATCCAAGCTCGATTGCCGACTCGCGCAGAGAAATGCCTTTCTTGTGCGCGTTTTTCGCCACCTGCGCCGCTTTATCGTAGCCGATATAAGGATTGAGCGCGGTCACCAGCATGAGCGAGTTTCGCAAGTGGGCTTCGATCTGCGGGCGATTGAGTTCGATTCCGGCGACGGCGTAATCTATGAAGCCATGACAGGCGTCGTGAAGCAGTCTCGTCGAGTGGAGAAAGTTGTGAATCATCACCGGCTTGAAGACGTTCAACTCGAAGTTGCCCTGTGAACCTGCGAAGCCGATGGCGGCATCGTTGCCGAAGACCTGCACGGCGACCATCGTCACCGCTTCCGATTGCGTCGGATTCACCTTGCCCGGCATGATGGACGAGCCGGGTTCGTTTTCAGGCAGCACCAGTTCGCCAAAACCCGCGCGCGGCCCCGAAGCCAGCCAGCGAATGTCGTTGGCAATCTTCATCAGCGAACCGCCCAGAGTTTTGAGCGCGCCGCTCGCAAAAACTATCTCGTCGTGCGCCGACAGCGCGGCGAATTTATTCGGGTGCGATTTGAAGGGCAGCCCCGTCAACTCCGCGATCTTCTTCGCCGCGCGCACGGCAAATTCGGGATGCGCGTTGAGTCCCGTGCCGACCGCCGTCCCGCCGATAGCCAGTTCGCAGAGTTCCGGCAGGACGGAGTTCAATCTACGGATGTCTCTCTCGATGAGGCTCGCCCAGCCAGACATTTCCTGCCCGACGGTCAGAGGCGTCGCATCCTGCAAGTGCGTCCGCCCGATCTTGACTACGTCCGCAAACTCTTTCGCCTTCGCATCAATCGCGTTGTGGAGACGCTCGACTTCCGGGATGAGCCAGCTTACCTGCTCGGCGGCGGCGATATACATGGCCGTCGGAAACGTATCGTTCGACGACTGCGACATATTCACATGATCGTTCGGATGGACGGGCTGCTTACTGCCCAACACGCCGCCCGCCAGTTCGATGGCGCGGTTCGAGATAACCTCGTTGGCATTCATGTTGGTCTGCGTCCCGCTTCCCGTCTGCCACACCCGCAGCGGAAAATGCTCGTCCAACTTTCCCGCAATTACCTCGTCGCACGCCTCAGTGATAAGTCTCGCCCGCTCCGCATCCAACTTTCCCAAATCCTTGTTAACGAGCGCCGCCGCCTTCTTCAAGATACCCAGCGCGCGAATCATCTCGCGCGGCATCCCATCGTCCCCGATATTGAAATGAATCAGCGAACGCTCGGTCTGCGCGCCCCAATACTTATCCGCCGGAACCCCAATCTCCCCCATCGAATCCGTCTCGACACGCATTTCCGCCCCGCTCCCAGCACTCCGCTCACTCGCTTCCTTCATCATCACAATCCTCGTCCTTATCTTCCAAACAAGCGACGCTCCCACCAATCAAACACGAAGCCTCGCCCTCAAAAAATGATTGAAAACTATCCTGCGCCCGATTCTACCCCAATGATCTTTACACGCCTATCTTCACGAAGACTCACCCTCCAACCGCTCTAAATTCCTCCGCGCTTTCTCCGCATAAGGTGAGCCAAGTTTCTCAAACATACTCAGTGCCTCACGGAACAACCGCGCGGCCTCTGCTTTATCGCCTTCTACTTCGGAAAGTAACCCCATGTTATGAGAAATCAGAGCAAGATTGCTTTTATCCCCAAGTTTCTTCGCAATATCTAAGCTCTTGCTGTAAAGCTGTCGCGCTTCAGCTAAATCTCCTTGTACTCTTGCAAGGATAGCTAATCCATGTATGGTGAGAGCAATGCCGCGCTGATTGTCAAGTTTCTCATTAATTTCCAAACTTTCATTGTAAAGCTGCCGCGATACTTCAAGTTCGCCCTGCGCTTGGGCAAGTCTGCCCAACTCATACAGAGTGATGGCGATACCGCTCTGGTCGCCGAGTTTCTTATTGATTTCTAAACTCTCATTGTAAAGTCGTTGCGCTTCTTCAATCTCGCCTTGATCTTGTGCGAGCCGTCCTAATTGGTGCAATCCTACAGCTATATTCGCGTCACTTCCTATTTTTCTAAAGGTAGACAAAGCCTCTTGGTGTGCTTGTTTTGTTTCATCGTATTCGCCTCGTAACGTGCGGATAATCGCTGTATTGCCTGTGAATTGTGCAACCGCCCATTCGTTATTAGCTTCGCGCGCTGCTGCCATAGCTTGCTCGCCGCGTCGTAAGGCATCGTCCCAGTAACCTCGCACACTCAGCATCCCTTCCACTGGATTTGCCACAGCGTATGCCATCTGCATAACGCTCGCCCAATCTTTGCGAGCAAATGCTACATCCGTCACGCTCAACAGATTATCTTTCTCTGCTTCCAGCGCGTCGTAATCTTCCGGCGTCGGTTCGGCGTGTGCTTCGGCGTAGTTGAGAAAATGCGCGACGAAGCGTTGACGGAACTCTTCGGCTCGCTCGTCTTTCGCTAGGCGCGCGGCGGCCAGACTGCGCGTTAAGCCTTCGATGGTAAAGCGGCGGTTGGCATCCAACCCCTTTATCAGCCAGAGCGCGTGCAGATTCTTGACCGCTTCATTCAGTCGCTTCTGGTTGTCGCCGAAGCCCGCCACGGCGGCCAGCGCGGGGCGGGCTGCGCTCGGTACAAAGAGTGAGAGAGCAAGAAGTGTGGCGCGACCGTCGTCGCCCAGTTGCGGCAGGTTGAAGGAACGGTCGAAAACCCTCTGTGCGGCGTCGCCTTCGCCGTGCTTCAACTCTTCGAGAACCGTGTCCGGCTCTTGGGCAGCGTCAATCTGCGCGACGACCCATTGCATGACGAACGGGTTGGCTTCCGCCGTTTTGTAGATGCGCTGGCGTACCTCGTCGGAGAAAATCTGCTGGTCTTGCGTTTGCTCGATAAGTTTTTCCAGAAACTCCTGCGCTTCTTCCCACGACATGGCTTCAACGCGGATGTTGAGCGTCTGGTTGATTCTCGGTCGTGAGGTGAACAGCACGCAACACTGTGCGAGCGTGAACCATTGCTCGATACTTCTCTGTCCGGCACTTGAAATCGTTTCGTAGTTATCGAGCACGACGAGGGCTGGCAGGTCTGCGACGAGCGCGCGCACCGCCTCGGCTTTCGCGTCGGGTGCGAGCGTGCGTATATCTGCGCGTTCCAACTGTGTGGCGATGTCATCGAGCAGCGCAGAGAGCGTCAAGTCTGCGCGTCCGTCTGCGCTGCTCCAAACGATGCGGCCTGCGAATACTTCCCTCGATGCGCGTGCGGCTTGTGCGGCGAGAGTGGTTTTGCCGATGCCGCCCGGCCCCGATAGTGTGACGAGTTGATTTTTGCCCGGCGCAAGTTCCACTTTCAAACGTTCTACGATGTCGCGCCCCTCTGCGTCGCGTCGCGCCACGAAACCGAAGGAGGGCGGGCGCGGAATAGAAGCGGAACGCGCCGCCACGAAAATCGGCTTCAGACTTTTTATTGTCTCTTCAATACCTTCGACGACGTTGGCAAAAGCGGCGTCCTTGTTTTTCCAGTCCACGATAAATTCGAGGCCGTCGGGCAAGGCTTGGAAATCGCCGAGCTTGTGCGCGCCGAAAGGTTTTTCCTGCCAGCCGTGAACGTTGCGGACAAGGATGGGAATGATGCTGACCTCTTTGGTTGTGTAGCGTTCGGCGGCTCGTTTGAGTTCTGTATTGTTGATGTAGTCGGAGGCGATGAAATAGGAGCTAACGAGCAGCAGAACGACGCGAGAAGTGTCGAGGTGTCCGACTATCTCTCTGTTCCATTCTTGCCCGGCGACGAGCAGCCCGTCGTGCCAGCTTGAAATCACGCCTCGTTGAATCAAGCCTTTCAGGTGTAACACTAGTTTTTCCTGATACGGACTGTCTTCGTGGGCGTAGGAAATAAATATTTTCGGCGGCTGTGATGACATCGGCGAGTTTCCTGTGTGAATCAAACTACAGAATACTGCTACATTGAAGCATCAACATGATGACAAGCATCAACGGCTCGCCTCACGCATCTCACGCTCGACCTGCTCCAGAGCCTCACGCGCGCCTTCGGCTTCGTCGGCTTTTAGGTCTTCAAAGATGCTGACGGATTCACGCAACAAACGGACGGCCTCGGCGCTGTTGTCTTCCTGCCGCGCGAGCAAGGCCAGATTGTGTAAGGTCAGCGCGATGCCTCGCCGGTCGCCGAGGTTTTTTCTGATGACCATACTATCTTCATAAAGCCGTCGCGCTTCTCCGAGACGATTCTCTTTTTTAGCGATGTTGCCTAACTGCATCATCGTGACCGCCATGCCGCGTTGGTCGCCAAGCTGCTTTCTGATTTCCAGACTTTCCTCGTAGAGTTTTTTCGCTTCGCCAATATCTTCGGCGACCACGCCCAGATTGTGCAGAGTATCGGCGATGTCCTCCTGATTTCCGAGTCTCTTTCTGATTTCTAAGCTGTCTCGATAGAGCCTGCGCGCCTCTGCCAAATCGTTTTGTTTCATGGCAACCGCGCCCATGCTGTGCAGTGTGGCAGCGATGTCGGGTTCGCTCTGCAATTTTTGGAAAATATCGAGCACCAGTTGATATGTCTGTTGCGCGTCATCGAATTCGCCCCGGCGCGTATTAATCTTCGCGGCCTTCGCGGCAAATTGCGCTGCCGCCAGTTCATTGTTCGACGCCTTTGCCGCCGCTATCGCCTGCCCGCTGCGCCTGATGGCTTCGTTCCAGTAACCGCGCAGTTCGAGGAACTCTTCCAGCGCGGAATAGAAGCGCATCACGCTCTCCCAATCCTTCATCTCAAAGGCTGAATCCATCGCGCTCAGGATATTTTCTTTCTCCGCTTCCAGCATGTTGAAGTCTTCGGGCGTCGGGCGCTCGTGCACACGCGCATAGCGCAGGAAGTAGGCGATGAATCGCTGGCGCAGAGTGTTGGCGCGCTGGTCTTTGGACAGACGCGCTCTGGCAAGTTCGCGGGTCAAGCCTTCGAGCGCCAGCCGCTCGTCTCCTTGCGTCACGCGCGCCAGTCCGAGGGCGGCTAAACGCGCGATTGCTTCTTTGAGATGTTTTCTGTCCCGGCTGCGCGCCAGCCCGACCACTTCCGCCAGCGCGTCGCGTGAAGCATTCGGCACAAACAGAGAGAGCGCCAGCAACACGGCGCGTCCATGCGGAGCCAACTGAGGCAAGTTGAACGAGTTGTCAAAGACGATGCGGCTCGGCGCATTATCGCCCCGACGCAAACTGTCTAAGACCGCCTGCGGATTTTGTACGAGATCAATCTGAGCAATAATCCAACGCAGGACAAGCGGATTGCCTTCGGCTGTGCGAAATATTTCCTCATAATCGAGATTGGTAAAAGCTCCGGGGTTGCGCGCGCGCGCGACCAACGCTTGCAGGAAAAGTTGTGCCTCGCTGAACGACATGCCGTTAATCTCGATGTTGTGCGCGGCCTCGATTTTCTGTCGCGTCGTGATGAGAACCGAGCCGAGACCGGGCTGCGCGAGCCATTCGATGCAGGGGTCTTGCTCTTTCGGGTCAATCATCTCGAAGCTATCCAACACGAGCAGCGTGGGAGACTCTGCAACCACATCGCGCACCTGCTGTTTTTTCGACTCAAGCGTGAGGGGACGCAAGTCTGCGCGCCCTAACTGCGTGACAACCTCGGAGAGCAAGTTCGAGAGTGTGAACTGCTCGCGCCCGTCCCCGTTAATCCACACCACGCGCTGCTGGAAATCGCTGCTCAGGGCGCGCGCGGCCTCTGCGGCGAGGGCCTTCTTGCTGGCGCGGCGGGCCTCGGCGGCGGGAGCGAGGGCCTTTCGCGCCGCGACGGTCTTGGTCAGCAGTCCGACCAGTTCAGCGACCCGATGACGGGCGCGATGCTGGGAATGGACGG
>CAXTRQ010000008.1:0-65790 GCA_964246705.1 uncultured Pyrinomonadaceae bacterium | reverse complement strand
GTCAATTCAACTGGTATCACCCTAACTGGTTGTCTCATTTTAGGGGTGCAGTCCACACACATCACAGATAATAGCGACCTGCCTTGATAATTGAACCGGCGATGCGGCGGCGAGCGGCGATGGTGTTGAAAGTCGTATGTCGCGTGAGCCTTCGCACCCCGTCGAGAAGGTGTGCGAAATCTGCGTCCTCCGCCAGCGCCGCCACAATCTGTTTGGCCGAATGTTCCATCCGATCCGCCGCGTCGCTGGCGTAGACACGCGTCATATCTACGGGCGTCGCGCAATCCGCCGCGCCGCGCGCGGCGATGAGTTTCTCTGTGCGAAGAAGCGCGCTTTCAAGCGCATAAACTTCTGTCGCGATGTCGGCAACGTGACCAAGCACCTCCTGTTCGCGCGCAAGTGTGTCGCCGTACACCTCTTTCGCGCGACCCAGCGTGAAGATGACGAGTTGCTTCGCGCGTGTCAGCAACGCACGTTCAGCAGCGAACAACGTCTCTGACGGGATAGAACAATCGCCTGTGTAATTGAGGGCGCGTTGCGCGCACGCGTTGTTGAAGAGGGGTGCAGTCGCAGCGTTTTTCAAAAGACGAGTCGGGATGATGAGACGGTTGATCTCGTTCGTGCCTTCATAGATACGTGTGATGCGCGCGTCGCGGTAGGCGCGCTCGGCGGGGAACTCTTTCGAGTAGCCGTAGCCGCCATAAACCTGCACCGCCTCGTCAACGACGAAGGCGAGCGCCTCACTCGTCCAGACTTTATTGATTGAACATTCGACGGCGAAACTCTCGATAATCTTCAACACTTGCGCGGTATCTTCGGCGGCGACTGAATCGAGCGCACGATCAACATCGCCGAGCGTGCGATAAACCATCGCATCGCCGACGTAACAACGCACGGCCATCTCTCCGAGCTTTTGCTTAATCATCCCGAACTCAGCGATGGCCTGACCGAACTGTTGTCGCTCGACACTGTAGCGTAGCGCGCGCGTCAGTGCTTGCTTGGCGCTCCCGATGTTGCGCGTGCCGAGCTTGAGCCGACCGAGGTTCAGAATGTTGAAAGCGACTTTGTGGCCTTCGCCCACTGTGCCGAGCACGTTTGAGACAGGCACACGCACATTATCCAGAATAAGCGCCGTCGTTGACGAGCCATCGAGACCGAGTTTCGGTTCCTCCCGGCCACTTACCAAGCCCATCTCTCGCTCGACTATAAAAGCTGTGAATTTCTCGCCGCCGACTTTCGCAAAGATGGTGAACACATCGGCGAATCCGCCGTTGGTAATCCACATTTTCTGACCATTGAGAAGGTAATGCGTCCCCTCCTCGTTCAGCGTGGCTTTCGTGCGCGCCGCGAGCGCGTCGGAGCCGGAACCCGGCTCGGTCAGGGCATAGGCCGCAATCCATTCGCCGCTCGCAAGTCGCGGCAGGTATCGCGCCTTCTGCTCTTCGTTGCCGAAATAAACGATGGGCAGCGTCCCGATAGCGGTGTGCGCGCCGAGCGAGCCTGCGAACGAGGGCATGACGGCGATCTGTTCGCCGACATAAGCGGAACTCACCTTGTCCAGCCCCAAACCCCCGTAAGCTTCGGGGATGTCCACGCGAAGCAAGTCCAACTCGCCCGCCTTCAATAGCAGTTCGCGCGTCAATGCCCAATTCTTAGCATGAATCTCAACATCATGCGGCAGCACTTCGGCGCGCATGAAATCCTCTGCGATGCGACCGAACATCTGCTGTGCGCCGGAGAGGTCTTCGCGCGTGAACACCTGTTCCGGCGTGGCATCGCCAACCAAGAAACTAGAGCCGCCAACGTATTTAATAGCACCGGTTTCTACTGACATGATAGAGACTCTTTTCCGATAGTCGGATTCAATTGACGCGGAACGTCTTTCGGTTGTATAACAACCTACCGGACGGTCGGTAAAATAACATCGTGGCGATTTATGCACAAGCTTGATGCGTGTCTCACAACCTTTCAAGGATCGTGATGAGAGCACAAAAAAGAACGACTTCAAATGATGAACGGCTGGCGGAAATTTACCGCACGGCTGCTCAGATAATTCTCCGCAAGGGCTATGATGCGACTTCCGTGAACGACATCGCCAACGCGCTGGGGATGACTAAGGCAGGGCTTTATCATTACATCAACGGCAAGAAAGAATTGCTTTTCGACATCATGAATTTCGGCTTGGACGAGCTTGATGAGGAAGTAGTCACACCCGCACAGTCCATCGCCGATACTACTGCGCGGCTTCGTTTCATCATTGCCAATCACGCGCGTTTAGTGACCAGAGGAAAGGGAGCCATCACTATTCTGGTTGATGAAATCACGGCTCTCGCGCCTCCGCAGAATAGAAAAATCACGCACCGTAAACGCACATATTTTGATTGCCTGCGAAACACTCTGAATCAACTCAAGGCGGACGGAAAGTTGCAGGACGTAGATACGACGGCGGCGACCTTCAGCCTTCTCGGAATGATTAATTGGCTGTCACGCTGGTATAGACAGGACGGCGCGCTCACAGAGGAGCAGGCGGCGGAACAAATTGTCAGGATCGCTCTTCACGGATTGCTGCGCCCCGAATCGAGCACGCCCCATCGAGGTTTGCAGGTAGTTAAAAACTGAAAGCGCGATTCAAAAACCTTTGCGCCACCAGCCTTTTAAATTTCATTTCAAAGCGGCAAAATTTCTTTCATGAACATCCTCGTTTGTCTCAAGCAGATTCTTGACCCCGAAATACCGGCGCGTGACTTTCGCGTTGACCCGGTCAAGCGCGAAGCCGAGCAGGGTTCGGCTAATCTCGTCACCAACATCTTTTGCGAGAATGCGCTGGAAACTGCGCTGCAACTTCGTGAACGCAGCGGCGGCGCGAAAATCATGGTGCTCTCCTACGGTCAGCCTTCTGCTGAAGACTCTCTGCGTAAGGCGCTGGCCATGAAGGCCGACGCCGCCGCGCTCGTCATCAACGACGGTCACACCAACCCCGACCCGCTCGCCGTCGCGCGCGTGCTCGCCGCCGCTATCTCCAAGCTCGGCACGTTCGATCTTATTATGGTGGGACGCGAGGCGGGCGACTGGGGGGCAGGGCAGACCGGCGGCCTGATTGCCGAAGAGTTAAAGTTGCCTTGCGTCTCCTTCGTTGATCGCATCGAGTTTGCGGACGGCAAACTGCGTCTCAAGCGACAGACAGACACCGGCTGGGAAATGCTCGAAGCCGAACCGCCCGTCGTGCTGACCGTCACCAACGACGAACACAACGTGCCGCGCATCCCGAAGGTGCGCGACGTAATGATGTCGTACCGCCAGCCTTTGACCAAGTGGACGCTTGACGATCTCAGCATTGAGGCTGATGAAGCACGCGCCGGGAACACTTATTACGAAGTGGCCGATCTGAGCATCCCGCAGAAAGAGACGCGTTGCGAGTTCGTCGCTGGCGACACGCTGGATGAAAAAGTTGAAGCCTTCGCCAAGCGCATCATGGAAGTGACGCGCGCTCTGTAAGACTCGCAGGCCGATAAGTATCTACAATCTAAACTCATGAACGACGTTATCATCTGTCTTTTCGCTGCCGCCGGTTTCGACAAGGCCGCGCAAGGTCTCGCGGGCGCGGGGCGACGCCTCGCGGACGAACTCGGCGGGCAACTTCGCGCGATTGTCGTCGGTGCGGGAGCCGATGCGCTCGCAACGGAAGTCGCGCGTGTCGCAGATGTTGTCACCATCGCGGATCAAGCGGAGTTGGCCGAATACCAGCCGGAAATTACCTTGAGCGCACTGGCGCGCCTGTGCGGTGAGTTGTCGCCGCGCGTCGTGCTGCTTGCTAATGACACGTACAGCCAAGAGGTCGCGCCTCGCCTCGCGTACCGGTTGGGCGGAAGCGCCGTCGGCGACGGTGTGGAGGTGCGCGTCGAAGGCGGAACGTTGCGGGTTAGCCGTCAGGTTTACGGCGGCAAGGCGCAAGCCTCGGTCGAACTAAAACGCACGCCCGCGATTGTGTGGCTTCGCGCGCGGTCATTTGTGCCCGCCACGCCGCGCGCCGAAGCGTGCGAAATCACACGCGCCGCGCTGGACATTCAATCCGACACGCGCACGCGTATCGTCGAGCGCAAGCGCGAGGAGGGCGGCGAATCGCGGCTCGAAGAAGCGCGCGTGATCGTCTCCGGCGGGCGCGGCATCGGTGGGCCTGAGCCGTTTGAAACCGATTTGAAGCCGCTCGCCGATTTGTTGGGAGCACAGATGGCCGCGTCGCGTGCGGCGTGCGATGCCGGTTGGGTTCCGCCGACGTGGCAGGTCGGGCAGACAGGCAAAAAGGTCACGCCGGAATTATATCTCGGCATCGCCATCACTGGCGCGAGCCAGCACATGGCGGGCATCTCCGAGGCGAAGGTTATCGCCGCCATCAACACAGACCCGGACGCGCCGATCTTCAAGCACAGCCGTTTCGGCATCGTCGAGGATTACCGCAAGGTCGTGCCGCTGCTGCGCGAGAAACTTGCCGCCTTACAGAAATAAACTCTGCCGCCCGTTTACAAAATGAACTCTGCGGAAGCCACGCGCCAGATTTACTGGAACGTCTCCCACATCTGGGGGATGTACGTTTTGCTGCTGCCAGCGGCGGCGGTCGCAGGCTTGGGGCTTTATCGTCACTTCAGTCGTTGGCGGCGCGGCCTGCCCGTCGCGCGCCTCGACCGTCCGGCTGAGCGCATCAAGTTGGTTTTCAAGCACGCGGTCGCGCAGAGACGCACGGCGCGCGAACATTACGCGGGTCTGTTTCATCGTCTGATCAGCTACGGCTTTGTCATCCTCACCATCGCAACGACGATTGTTGCGCTCGACGCGGACTTCGGAACCGCGATTATGCGCGGCAACTTTTATCTCTACTTTCAATCGCTCGTCGTCGACATCTTCGGCGCGCTCGTCATGGTCGGCACGGGGATGGCCGCCGCGCGACGTTACCTCAAGCGCCCGAAGAAATTAATTTATACGGACGAAGCGGCGTTGATTCTCGTCGCTATCTTCCTGATGTGTCTGCAAGGATTTTTGATTGAAGGTTGGCGCATCGCGGCGACGAATGATCCATGGGGCGCTTGGTCTCCGTTCGGCAACGCGTTGGCGCGCGCCTCGCGCACGCTGATGAGCAATGAGGCGATGCAGTCAGCGCATCGAGGCGTATGGTGGTTTCACCTCGTCTTGAGTTTCGGCTTCATCGCTTGGCTACCCTACACGAAGATGATGCACGTCATCACCGCGCCGCTCAACATCTACACTGCCAACCTCGTTCCGCTCGGCGCGTCGCTCAAAAATATAGATTTCGAGAAGACTGAAAGCTTCGGCGTCAATTCTCTCAAGAATTTCACTTGGAAAGACCTACTCGATTTCGACGCGTGCACGGAATGCGGGCGCTGCACGGCGGTCTGTCCGGCGCACGCCGTCGGCAAAGAACTCTCGCCGCGCGACATCATTCTCCAACTGCGCGACCTGATGCACGAACGCCCGCGCGACGCCTTCGGACTCGTCACGGCGACGAGCGCGGCCAACGGCGATGGTGCGCTGTCGGACGGCGCTCTCGCGGGCACGACACCCGCCGACGGGGAGCCGACGACGGATATCGAGGCGCGCCAGCCTCTGCCGATTATCGGCGCAGTACCCGCCACAGCGCCCGTCCCGCTCTGGCAATGCACGACCTGCGCCGCGTGCATGGAAGCCTGCCCAGTCTTCATCGAGCAGATGCCGAAGATTGTTGACATGCGTCGCTACCTCGTGATGGAAGAGGCGGATTTTCCAGATTCGATGCAGGAAGCGATAATGTCTCTGGAGCGGCGCGGGCATCCCTACAGCGGCACGCAGGCGACGCGGCTTGATTGGGCTGAAGGATTGAACGTCAAACAAATCGGCGACATGAAGGACGCGGAAGTTTTGTTGTGGGTCGGCTGCGGCGGCGCGCTCATCGAACGCAACCAGCGCGTCACACGCGCGACCGCGCAACTTCTCGAACAGGCTGGCGTAAAGTTCGCCATCATGGGGCGCGAAGAAAAGTGCTCCGGCGATCCCGCGCGACGCATCGGCAACGAGTTTTTGTTCGAGACGCTGGCGAAAGAGAACGTCGAGAATTTGAACAAGTATGAAGTCAAGAAAGTTATCACCGCTTGCCCGCACTGCTTCAACACTTTCAAAAACGAGTACCCGCAATACGGCGGCATGTTTGAGGTCTATCATCACAGCGAGTATCTCGCCAAACTTGTCGCCGCAGGCAGGCTCAAGCCGGTTTCAGAATCAGAGCAGAAGATAACTTTCCACGATCCTTGTTATCTCGGAAGACAGAACGGCGTCTATGACGCGCCGCGCGAACTCGTGCAAATCTCTTCGCGCGCGAGTGCGGTCGAGATGGAGCGCAGCCGCAATAAAAGTTTTTGTTGCGGCGGCGGCGGCGGCATGAGTTTCGTGGACGAGCCGGCCAGTCAGCGCGTCAATCAGGAGCGCGCGCAGGAAGCCCTCGACACGGGCGCGGACGTGTTAGCGGTTGGCTGCCCGTTCTGTATGACGATGATGGAAGATGGCATCAACGCGCGCAAGGGCGGGCGCGACGTGAAAGTTCTGGATGTGTCCGAATTGCTGTGGGAGGCGTCAAAGCCGAGCGCCGCACAAAACGCGACACAAAAGACTTAGAGGTTAAATCATGGACTTAAACTTGACTCCGAACGAGCAACAGTTCCGCGACGAATTTCGCCAGTGGCTCAAGGAAAACGTGCCCGGAGAGTGGACGGGCGGCGGTTCGACGAGTTCAGAGAATAACGATGCCTACATCGAATACCTGCACGCTTGGCAACGCAAGCTCTACGATGGCGGCTGGGCGGGAATCTCTTGGCCTAAAGAATACGGCGGGCGCGGCGCGACGCTCATGGAGCAGTCCATCTTTCAGGCGGAACTGGCGCGCGCCAATGCCCCGCAGTTAATCGGAACCATCGGCCTCTCGCTCGTCGGGCCGACGATCATCGCAATGGGCACAGAGGAACAGAAAACGCGCTACCTCCCGAAGATTCTCTCCGGCGAGGAAATCTGGTGTCAGGGCTTTTCCGAGCCGAACGCGGGCAGCGACCTCGCCGCGCTCGGCACGAAGGCGGCGCGCGACGGCGAAGATTTCATCCTCAACGGGCAAAAGATTTGGACGAGCTTCGCGCAGATGGCCGACTGGTGTCTGCTGCTGGTACGAACCGATGCGGAAGCGCCGAAGCACAAGGGGATAACTTGTCTGCTCGCAGACATGCACAGCGAAGGAGTCTCGGTGCGTCCCCTGCGACAGATGTCCGGCGATTCGGGATTCAACGAAGTGTTCTTCACAAACGTCCGCGTCTCAGCCGCGCAGGTGCTCGGCGAAGTCAATAAAGGTTGGACGACGGCCATCACCGCTCTGATGAACGAGCGCGCCAATCTCGGCACGGGAATCCAAGTCGTCTTCAAACGCCAACTCGAAGCGCTCATCGCGCGCGCGCGCACCGTCGAGCGCAATGGCCGCCCCGCGAGCGAAGACCCGCTCGTCAGGCAAAAGCTCGCGCAGGCTTATCTCGAATTGGAAATCTTGGGTCTTAATACAAACCGCGCGCTGACTTCGCTCTCCAAGACGGGCATCCCCGGCCCTGAAGGCTCGACACAAAAACTTTACTGGAGCGAGATGAACCAGCGCACGCAGCAGGCCGCGCAGGAAATCCTCGGCCCTTACGGGCAACTCAAAGATTTCGACAACGGCTCATGGGAGTATGCATACCTACGCACACGCGGCAACACCATCGAGGCGGGAACCAGCGAAATCCAACGCAACATCATCGCCGAGCGCGTGCTCGGCCTACCTAAGAGCTATTGAAAGCAGTGACAAGTGACAGGTTAAAGACAGCTTTCTTCCTATCACTGATCACTCGCCGCTACTGACTGTTTTTAAGTTTCGCTCGTCACTGGATTCTTATGGACTTCGATCTCAGCAAACCGCAGAAACTTTTGAAGGACTCGGCGCGCGCTTTTATGGCGCGTGAATGTCAGCCTGAGCGCGTGCGCGCGCTGGTCGAGACGGACACGGCCCATGACGATAACCTGTGGCAAGCAATCGCCGATCAGGGCTGGACGGGATTGAGTGTTCCCGAAGAGCACGGCGGTCTCGGTCTTGGGCTGGTCGAACTTGCAGTCGTCGTAGAGGAGATGGGTCGCGCGTGCCTGCCCGGGGCTTTTATCTCGACGCTCGCCGCCGCCGCGCTCATCGAACGCGCGGGCAGCGCCGAGCAGCGCGCCAAATATCTGGAATTGATTGCGACGGGCGAGTTAAAAGCGACAATCGCATTTCTCGAAGAAGGCGCGAACTGGGACGCCGACGCGGTGAAGTTGAAAGCGACGCGCAACGGCGGCAACTTCTCTCTGACGGGAAGAAAACTTTTCGTCCCCGATGCCGGAATCGCAGACCTGCTCATCTGTGTCGCGAGAGACGGCGATAGTCTCGCGCTCTTGCCTGTCGAGCGCGGGGCTGAAGGCGTTATTATTAAACCGATGCCTTCGATGGACGGGACGCGCAAAATTTACGAAGTCAGCTTTGAGAGCGCGGCTGTCGCAGGGGCGGATGCGCTCGGAGCGGACGGAGATGCACGCGGCGCGCTCGGCGGTGCTCTGGAAGTGGCGACCGCCGCGTTGTGCGCCGAGATGGTCGGCGGAATGCAGTGGATGCTCGACACGACGGTGGAATACGCCAAGACTCGTCAGCAGTTCGGTCGTCCCATCGGTTCTTTTCAAGCCGTGCAGCACCAGTGCGCGGATATGTTGTTGATGACGGAGAGCGCGCGTTCGGCTGCTTATTATGCGGCCTATGCCCTGACCGTGAATGACCCGGCGGCGAGCCTCGCCGTCTCGATTGCAAAAGCTTATTGCTCGGACGCTTACCGTGAGGTCGGCAATCGCGGCGTGCAGGTACATGGCGGCATCGGCTTCACTTGGGAACACGACCTGCAACTTTATTACAAGCGGAGCAAAGCATCTGAGACGCTTTTCGGCGATGCCACATTTCACCGCGAGCGCATCGCGCGCTTTGTCGTGGACGGGCGGGAGGCGCGATGACGGCACACATTAAAGAATTGTTCGATCTCTCAGGCCGTGTGGCGATTGTCACAGGCGGCTCAAGGGGCTTGGGGCTTGAGATGGCTGAAGGGCTGGCGGAGGCGGGCGCATCGCTGATGTTGTGCGCGCGGCGCGGGGAGTGGCTGACGCCGACGGTCAATGAAATGCGCGGGCGCGGTTTCAAGGTCGAGGGGATGCTCTGCGACGTGGTTAGACAGGAGCAGGTGCAGACGGTCGTTGATAAGACGATTGATGTTTTCGGCAAGGTGGATATTCTCATTAACAACGCCGGAGTCTCTTGGGGCGAGCGCCCCGAAAACATGCCGCTCGATAAATGGCAGAAGGTGATTGACATCAACCTGACGGGCGCGTTCCTGTTCGCGCAGGCCGCCGGGCGCGAGATGCTCAAGCGCGAGTACGGGCGGATTATCAACGTCTCGTCCGTCTCCGGCTTGCAGTCGTCCGCCGACGGGCCGCACTACGTCGGCTATGCTGCGAGCAAAGCGGGGCTGTTTGGCCTGACGCGCGAACTCGCAGCCTCTTGGGGCAGGCAGGGGATTCGCGTCAACGCCATCGCGCCCGGCTTCTTCCATTCGCGTCTCGCCGACGCCGCCATCGAGTTTGCGGAACCTTCAATCAAAGCGCGCAATCCCATCGCACGCGTCGGCGAGGAAGGAGAGTTGAAAGGCGTCGCGGTGTTTCTCGCCTCCGACGCCTCGAACTACATCACAGGGCAGATTATCGTGGTTGACGGTGGACGCACCATCGTCTAACCGGAGGAGAAGTGGATGGCTAAAACCAGAGCAGGGAAGGAAAGCGCTGAAAGCCCTTACGCGGCGCGACCGTGGCTGGATTCTTACGACTACTGGGTGCGCGAGCATGTGAATTACCCGCGCCGCCCGCTGCATGAAATCCTGCGCGTCGCGGCGGTCGAAGTGCCTGAGCGTCCAGCGACCGCTTTCCTCGGCGCGCATCTCACGTTCGCCCAGATTAAAGAACAGTCGGACAAGTTCGCCGCCGCGCTCCGAGCGTTAGGAATCAAGCAGGGTGATCGCGTCGGCATCATGTTGCCGAACTGCCCGCAGTACATCGTTGCCGCCTTCGCTATCCTGCGGCTGGGTGCAACTGTGGTGAACGTCAATCCGCTCTACACTCCGCGCGAGATTCTCGTCGTCGCCGAGGATTCAGGGATGCGCGCGCTGTTGACGCTCGACGTGCTCGCGCCCTTGACGCTCTCCGTGCGTGAGCAGACAAGTATTGAAAACATCATCACCACATCGCTCGCGGAATACTCGGTCGCCGCGACGCCCTCACCCGCTGTCGAAGGCGCACTGAGACTCTCCGATTTGCTCGCCGGAATTGACGAGCCGGACTTGCCCGGCGTCGAGATTAATCCTGAAGACGTAGCGGTACTGCAATATACCGGCGGTACGACGGGCGTGCCGAAGGGGGCGATGCTCACGCATTACAACATCTTCGCCAACGTGATTCAGATCGGGTGTTGGGGGCACGACAACATGCGTCGAGGCGAAGACACGTACCTGCTGGTGATTCCTTTCTTTCACATTTACGGTTTTACGGTCGGCCTGATGGAAGGCATGTGGCGCGGGGTGCAACAGGTTTTGATTCCGAAATACGATGTCGAGGCGTTGCTGAACGCCATCCGCAATTATCGTCCGACTTATTTCCCTGCGGTTCCGACAATCTACATCTCTCTGCTCAATCACCCGAAGGCGAAAGAGTACGGCCTTGATAAGATACGCCACTTCAACAGCGGCTCAGCCCCTCTGCCCGTCGAGGTCATCGAGCAATTTGAGCGACTGACGGGCGGCACGCTCAACGAAGGTTATGGTCTCTCGGAAGCATCTCCCGTGACGCACACGACGCCCGCGCTCTCGCGCCGCAAACCGGGCAGCATCGGCCTGCCGCTTCCCGATACGGACATTAAAATTGTTGACCTCGAAACCGGCGAGCGCGAAGTGCCGGTGGGCGAGGAAGGCGAACTTTGCATCGCCGGGCCGCAGGTGATGAAGGGATACTGGAACCGGCCTGAAGAGACCAACATCGCGCTCCGCACAGATGACGCGGGGCGCACATGGCTCCACACAGGCGATGTCGCGCGCATGGACGAGGACGGCTATTCATACATCGTGCAGCGTAAGAAAGACATGATTATCGTCAGCGGCTTTAACGTCTATCCATCGGAAGTCGAGAGCGTGCTCTACGCACACCCGGCGGTGATGGAGGCCGCCGTCATCGGCATCCCCGACTCGTACCGCGGCGAAGTTGTCAAAGCATGCGTCGTGCTCAAGCAGGACGCGACGACAACTCCCGAAGAATTGACCGCACATTGCAAGTCAGGGCTGGCGGAGTTCAAAGTCCCATGCAAGATGGAGATTCGAGAAAGCCTACCCAAGACGGCGGTCGGCAAGATTCTCCATCGCGTCTTGCGCGAAGAGGAACAGACCAAAAGTTAAGAGTCAGTCTTAAAAGCATTCTTCTTATTCTTCTTTGCGCCTCCGGCGTCTTTGCGCGAAATTCCTTTTGCAACAGGAGAAGAAAGTTTCGTGCAAAGACGCCGGAGGCATAAACATTAAAACTGCTGAAGGTGTAAGGAACTTATGCAACTACTGGAAGGGAAAGTGGCAATTATTACGGGCGCGGGGCGCGGCATCGGTCGGGCATGCGCCGCACTATTCGCCGCGCACGGCGCACGCGTCGTCCTCTCGGACATTGACCCGGAGCCGGTCGGGGAAGCGGTCGAGGAAGTTAAATCATCCGATGGCGACGCGCTGGCCGTCGCGGGCGACGTGACGAGTGCGGACTTCGCGCCGCGCCTAATTAAACGGACGCTCGACACTTACGGGCGCATTGATGCCATTGTCAACAACGCGGGTTATACGTGGGACGGCACGGCGCACAAGATGACCGACGAGCAGTGGCAAGCGATGTTGGACGTACATCTGACCGCGCCATTTCGCATCATCCGCGCCGCTTCCGAATATCTACGCGAAACGGCGAAGCGCGAGAAGGGGCAGCATGGTCTCGCTCTGGCGCGCAAAATCGTTAACGTCTCTTCGACGACAGGGACGCGCGGCAATGCCGGTCAATCCAATTACGCGGCGGGCAAAGCCGGAATCATCGGGTTGACGAAGACACTGGCGAAAGAGTGGGGGCAATTCAATATTCAGGTCAACGCCGTCGCCTTCGGTTTCATCGAGACCCGGCTGACGCAGGCGAAGGAAGCAGGCGACCGCCTCACGCGCGAGACAGCGGACATCGCCCTCGGCATTCCACAGGCGAACCGCGACATCGCTTTCAGGATGATTCCGATGGGGCGCGGCGGCACACCGGAAGAGGCAGCAGGGGCCGTCCTCTTTTTCGCATCGCCGCTCAGCGATTACGTGTCCGGGCAAGTGCTGGAAGTGACGGGCGGCCTGTGATCGCTTCGTTCAGACTGCGGCTCTCGGCTCGCCCCGCGTCGAACAACTTTTAAAGCCCGTGCATTAACAGGAGCGTGACAATGATGAACTACGAAGTGATTAGGTTTGACATCTGCTGCGCGGCGCGCCTGCTCTACCGTCAAGGATTGAGCGTGGCTAACGCAGGTCATTTGAGCGTGGCGGTCGGCGCAGACCGGATGCTGGTCAACCATTTCGGGCCGTCGTTTGCGACGCTGATGCCGGAAAACATCGTGCTCGTAGATTTTTCAGGCAGAGTGTTGGAAGGTGATGCTTACGTTAACGACACCATCCGGCTGCACGGCATCATTCACCGTGAGAACCCGCACGCCGTCGCCATCGCGCACACGCACCCACCGTCAATCGTGACCTACAGCGCGTTCCGCATCGTGCCGGAGATTTACGATCAGGAAAGTTGCTTGCTAGTTGACGACGTGGGTGTGGTCGAGGATGAATACGAAGGGTTGGCTGCCGACGAGGAACGCGTGATGCCAATCGCCAACGCGCTTCGGGAGAAGAGCGCCGTCTTCCTGCCCAATCACGGCGCAATCACCATCGGCGATAATATTCAACTCGCTTACCTCCGCATGGTGTTGCTTGAAGACATGGTGCAGCGGAATTTGGCGGTCGCACAGGCGGCGCAAAGCTTAGGTCTCAAGCCAGTGCCGATTGCTCCCGACGCCGCGCGCCGCGCGAAAGCCGAGATTGCGCGCATCCCGGTACTTCCGCTCCTCTGGAAAGATTTTTTAACACGGCTGCGCGCCACCGATCCCAATTTGTTTGAATCTTCTTAGCGGCTTTGCGTGAAACTTTCTTCTTGGCTCGTCAAAAGCAATTTCACGCCGGAGACGCAAAGCCGCTAAGGAAGAAGGATTTTGAAACGGACTTTTAATAACTCAGGTTGGAGCGGGAAAGAATGAGCTACACAATCAAACGCGTTGTGGTCATCGGGTCGGGGACGATGGGCGGCGGTATCGCCGCGCACGCGGCGAACGCCGGAATCCCCGTCTACCTGCTGGACATTGCGCCGGGCGAGTTGACGCCCGAAGAAGAGAAGCGCGGCTTCACGCTCGCGCACCCGCAGGTGCGAAACCGGATTGTCGCGGCTTCGCTCGAACGTCTGAAGAAGTCGAAACCTGCCGCCTTCTTCACGCCCGAAACATCGCAGCTTGTGACCGTCGGCAACCTTCAAGACAACTTCGAGTGGGTCAGCGAAGGCGACTGGATTGTTGAAGCCATCGTCGAGCAATTACAACCCAAGCGCGAACTGATGGCGCGTATTGAATCGGTGAGAAAGCCGGGCAGCATCGTCTCAAGTAACACATCAGGGCTGCCGATTGCCGACATCGCTGCCGAAGTTTCGGCAAATTTTAAGGCGCACTTTTTGGGCATACATTTCTTCAACCCGCCGCGCTACATGAAACTGCTTGAAGTGATTCCGGCCAAGGAAACGAAACCCGAAATCACGGAATTTATGACCGACTTCGCTGAGCGGCGTCTGGGCAAAGGCGTTGTCATCTGCAAGGACACGCCGAATTTTATCGCCAACCGCTTCGGCTCTATCACCAGCGCAGCGGCGCTCGCCTTTGTGTTGGAGAACAAATATACGGTCGAAGAAGTGGACGCCATCCTCGGCCCCGTCATCGGTCGCCCTAAGACCGGCCTGTTTCGCCTGCAAGATTTGGTTGGCCTCGACGTATCCAGCTCGGTCGGCGAAAATCTCTACGACTTGATTGAGCAAGACGAGTCGCGCGAAGTGCTGCGCAACCAGAATCTCGGCACGCTGCGGACGACGCAGATGGAGCGCGGGCGGCTCGGCGATAAGACCGGGCAGGGGTTTTACAAAAAGCCACCCAAGGGCGCGAAAGGTGACATCCTCACGCTCGATCTTGAGACGATGGAATACCGCGCGCGCCGCGAACCCGACATCGCCTCTCTCAAGCATGCGTCGAAGATTAAGCCGCTCGCCGAACGCCTCGCCTTCGTGCTGGCACAGGACGACAAGGCGGGCGCGCTCGCGCGTCACGTCGTCTATCACTCGCTGGCTTACGCCGCGCGGCGCGTGCCAGAAATTACAGACCAAATCATCAACGTGGACAAGGCGCTACGCTGGGGTTACTCGCATGAGATGGGGCCTTTCGAGTTGTGGGATGCGCTCGGCGTGCGCGAGACCGCCGCCGCGATGGATGCGGACGGCATCACGGTCGCCCCATGGGTCAGAAAGATGCTCAACGCAGGGTGCGAAACTTTTTACCGCACAGACGGAGGGCTGTTGAGTTACTACGACCCTGCGCGCCAAACTTACATCGCCGAACCTTTAGACGAACGCAAAATAGAGTTGCGTAGCTTGAAAGCAGCCGGTCGCATGGTGCTTGAGAACAAGGGCGCGAGCCTGATTGATGTGGGCGACGGCGTAGTATGTCTTGAGTTTCATACCAAGATGAACACGCTCGACGAAGACATCAAGAATATGCTGCGCGAGGCTGTCGAAGAAGTCGAGACGAAAGACTGGCGCGGCATGGTCATCGGCAACGAGGGCGCGGATTTCTCTGTCGGAGCGAACATCGCGGGAGGAATCAGCGGCGGGGGTCTCAGTGCGCTTGAGCGCAGTGTCAAAGAGATGCAGGATGCGCTGATGGGCGTGCGCTTCTGCTCCAAGCCAATCGTGACCGCACCTTTCGGGCGCACGCTCGGCGGCGGTGCGGAAGTCTCGATGGCGGGGGCGAGGGCGGTGGCGGCGTCTGAAACTTACATGGGACTGGTTGAGGTCGGCGTCGGGCTGCTTCCCGGCGCGGGCGGTTGCAAGGAGTTGGTGCGCCGCCTCGTCTCGCCCGCGATGCAGTTGGCGAACGCAGACCCTCTGCCGTTTCTCCAGCAGGCGCTCCAGACTATCGCCGCCGCGAAAGTCTCGACAAGCGCCGCAGAGGCTCGCCTCTCCGGTTTTCTCAATCAGGGCGACTTGATAGTGATGAGCCGCGATTATCAACTCGGTGAAGCCAAACGATTCGTGCTCGACCTCGCCGAAGCCGGGTACAGTGCGCCCGCGCGTGCTCAGACCTGCTACGCGGCGGGGCGCGACGCGCTCGCGGCTCTGCGCGCGGGGCTTTACATCATGCAGCAGGGCGGTTACATGAGCGAGTATGATTTGCACGTCAGCCTGAAGGTCGCGCACGTCCTCACGGGCGGCGACATCTCGTCGGCACAGTGGGTGGACGAGCAGTATTTTCTCGACCTCGAACGCGAGGCATTCGTCTCCCTCTGCGGCGAGCCGAAGACGATAGAACGCATCACACACATGCTGACGACAGGCAAGCCCTTGCGAAATTAAGAATGGCACGGCTCACGGGAAAGAAAAGAATGACGCAGATCGCAGACGACGAAACGCCACTCCGTAAAGCTGAAACGCGCTACGCGCTGAGCGGGCTTGAGTACATGCGGCAACTGATGACGGGCGAACTGCCGCCTTCGGGGATGGGGCAATTGATGAACTTCAGGCTCGTTGAAGTGAGCGAGGGGCGCGCGGTTTTTACAGTCAGTCCGGACGAGCGCCACTACAACGGCCTCGGCATCGCACATGGCGGCCTCGCCGCAACGCTGCTCGATTCGGCGCTCGGTTGCGCCATCAATACGATGATGCCTCCGGGCAGAATCTTTACGACTCTTGAAATGAAGATTAACTACATCCGTCCGATGCGCCGCGAGACCGGCGAAGTGCGCTGCGAGGCCGACGTGATACACATCGGCGGGCGCGTCGCCACCGCAGAAGGCAGAATCATTGACGAAGGCGGGAAGCTTTACGCGCACGCAACGGCGACCTGCATGTTATTTCGTTCGTGATTTCGTCTTTCTTTGCCTCTTCGCGTGAAACTTTTTTTGTGAGGAAAGAAGAAAGTTTCACGCAATGCCGCAAAGGAAGAAGGGAAATTTTGAAATGGAGTCTAAGCACGAGCATTATATGAAGAAGATAACAAAGGAAAGGTTTTTATGAGAGAAGCTGTGATCGTCGCGGGCGTCCGCACCGCCGTCGGCAAAGCGCCGCGCGGGAGTTTACGCACCACGCGACCCGATGATATGGCTGCGACCGTGATCGAGGATTTGCTGCGGCGCGTTCCCGAACTCGCGCCTCAGAGCATCGAGGACGTGATTCTGGGATGTGCCACGCCCGAAGGCGAGTCGGGGACGAATGTCGCGCGGATCGCGGCGTTGCGCGCTGGTCTGCCTCATGAAGTCCCTGCGGTGACGGTCAACCGTTTCTGTTCTTCGGGGTCGCAGACCATCGCGATGGCTGCCGAGCGCATCATGGCGGGGATGGCTGAATGCGTCATCGCGGGCGGCACGGAATCCATGAGCATGCTGCGCGGCAACACGAAGTTCAGGCCGAACCCGTATCTAGTGGAGCATCATCCGAACGTCTATCTGAGCATGGGTTTGACCGCCGAAAACGTGGCGCGCAAGTACGACATCTCGCGCGAAGAGTCGGACACCTATTCCTATCGCAGCCACCAGCGCGCGCTCGCGGCGCAAGCGGCTGGTCGTTTCAAAGACGACGGCATCGTGCCGCTCGAAGTAGAAATCAGAGAGGTCGGGACGGACGGGCAGGTAAAGCAAAAGAAATTGACGTTCGAGATTGACGAGGGGCCGCGCCCGGACACGACGCCTGACGGCTTAGCTAAACTGCGTCCGGTCTTTCACGTTAAAGGCTCTGTGACGGCTGGCAATTCCAGCCAGACTTCGGACGGCGCTGCCGGGGTCGTCGTCATGTCGCGCGCGCGCGCGCAGGAGTTAGGGTTGAAGCCGCTGGCGCGCTTCGTCTCTTATGCCGTGGGCGGCGTGCCGCCGGAAATTATGGGGATGGGGCCGGTTGTCGCAGTTCCCAAAGCATTGAAGCTCGCCGGACTCAAACTCGAAGATATTGATTTGATCGAACTCAACGAGGCGTTCGCGTGTCAGGCGATAGCCGTGATGCGCGAACTCGGCATGAACGACGAGCGCACTAATGTCAACGGCGGCGCAGTCGCACTGGGACACCCGCTCGGCGCGTCGGGCGCGAAACTGACCGTGCAGCTTTTGGGAGAGATGCGTCGTCGCCGCAGTCGTTACGGTCTGGTGACGATGTGCGTCGGCGGCGGGCAAGGCGCGGCGACCATTTTCGAGAATCTTCAAACTTAGCGGCGTCGGAAGCAGCAAGGAGATGCTTAAAATGATGGGCAGCGATGACCCCTACGTTGGCTTTCACGTCTCGCCGCGCGCGCGCGAGGTTTATCAAAAACTTCGTGCCTTCATGGAAGCACACGTTTATCCGAATGAAAAGCTGTTCCATGAGCAGATAAATGAGGGCGACCGCTGGCAACCGGTTCCGCTGATGGAAGACTTAAAGGCGAGAGCGAGGGCGGAGGGCTTGTGGAATTTGTTCCTGCCCGCAAGCGAGTATGGCGCGGGGCTGACAAATCTCGAATACGCTCCGATGGCGGAAGTGATGGGGCATTCGGTGATGTTCGCGCCGGAGATTTTTAACTGTAGCGCGCCGGATACAGGCAACATGGAAGTGCTCGTCCGCTACGGCACGCCTGAGCAAAAGGAACGCTGGTTGAAGCCTCTGCTCGAAGGGGAAATACGCTCGTGCTTCGCCATGACCGAGCCGGACGTGGCTTCGTCAGACGCGACGAACATCCGCTCGACCATCGTGCGGGAGGCGGACGAATACGTTATCAACGGGCGCAAGTGGTGGACGAGCGGGGCGGGCGATTCGCGCTGCAAAGTTGCTATCTTCATGGGCAAGACCGACCCGGACGCGCCCAAGCACCGGCAGCAATCAATGATTCTCGTGCCGATGGACGCGGGCGGCGTCCAGATAGCGCGGATGTTGTCGGTCTACGGCTACGACCACGCGCCGCACGGACACGCGGAAGTCGTCTTTGAAAACGTGCGCGTGCCCGCCTCGAACATGCTGTTGGGCGAGGGGAGAGGTTTTGAGATCGCACAGGGGCGGCTGGGGCCGGGGCGCATTCATCACTGCATGCGACTGATAGGCATGAGTGAACGCGCGCTCGAAGCGATGTGCAGGCGGGTCAATCAACGCGTGGCCTTCGGTCGTCCCGTCTCCACACAAGGCACGATTCGCGCCGACATCGCCAGTTCAAGAATGGAGATCGAGCAAGCACGCCTTTTGACGATGAAAGCAGCGCTGATGATGGACACCGTCGGCAACAAGGCAGCCCGCGCGGAGATTGCGATGATTAAAGTCGTGGCCCCACGCATCGCACTCGCCGTCATTGACCGCGCCGTGCAGGCTCATGGCGGAGCGGGCGTCTCGGATGATTTTATGCTCGCCTCGGCGTGGGCTAACGCGCGCACGTTGAGACTCGCTGACGGCCCCGACGAAGTTCACATCGAATCAATCGCCCGCATGGAATTGAGCAAGTATCAAGATTGAAATTGAAAACTTGAAAACGTGAGTGAAGATTCGAGACGCGTGCGCGAGTACGAAAGAGTTTGCAGCGAGGAGGATTCAAAGCCGATGACGGAAATCGAAAGCGTCGCAAAGCTGAGCGAGCACGAAGGGCGAGAGGTCGCCGTCAGCGATTGGTTGGAGGTGACTCAGGAGCGCATCAACCAGTTCGCCGAAGCGACGGAAGACCGGCAGTGGATTCACACCGACACGGAACGCGCCGCGCGCGAGTCGCCTTTTAAGCAGACCATCGCGCACGGCTTTCTGACCCTCTCGCTGTTGAGTGAACTGATGAAGCTGGCGATGTCGGTCGGCGGTGTGCGGATGGGCATCAACTACGGGCTGAACCGCGTGCGCTTCGTCGCGCCCGTTCCCGCAGCGGCGCGCATTCGCGGGCGGTTCACGCTGGCGAAATTGGAAGAGATCAAAGGCGGCATGCAGGCGACGTGGAGCGTGACGATTGAGCGCGAGGGCGGCGGCAAGCCGTGTTGCGCGGCGGAATGGCTGGTACGCTATTACGTCTGAGCGCGCGGTTAACAAACCGGAGGTTTTCGACAGGAAAATTATGAGCAGCACGATTGATAAGCAAACGCGCACGCGCACGATTAGTTGGCAAGACCCGCGCGCGCAGGCGGAGACCGCACGCAGTTTGTCGGGTCTCGAATACTTGCAAAAGATTGTCGCGGGCGAGTTGCCGCGCCCGCCCATCAGCGCGTTGATGAACTTCGGTATCACCGAACTGAGCGAAGGTCGTGCGGTCTTCACGGTCGAACCCGCCGAGTATCATTACAACCCGATTGGCGTCGTGCATGGTGGATTGGCGGCGACCTTGCTCGATTCGGCGATGGGATGCGCCGTCCACTCGACGCTGCCCGCAGGCGTCGGCTATACGACGCTGGAGATTAAAGTCAACTACATCCGCCCGCTCACGGCAGAAATGGGAATCGTGCGTTGCGAGGCGAAAGTAATTCACATCGGCGGTCGCACGGCCACCGCCGAAGGCAGAGTTCTGGACGCCAGCGGAAAGCTCTACGCGCACGCCACGACAACCTGCATTATTTTTCGTCCTTAAAGTTCATTACAAAATTCCTCTTCTTGGCGGCTTTGCGTGAAACTTTCTTTTGGAGGGTGAAGAAGAAAGTTTCACGCAAAGCCGCCGAGGCGCTAAGAAGCAGCAGCGAAGGCAAAAGACACAGCGTAGGTTTTGAAGATGCAACATTCGCCGGATACAAAGCCCGTGCGCGCGAGCGAACAGCTTGATTGGGATGCGCTCTCAAGATATGTGCGCGAGAGGTTGTCGGCCATGTCGGGCGAAAAATTCGACGCCGGAGCGCCTTTGACGGTCGAACAATTTCCCGGCGGCCACTCGAACCTGACTTACTTGCTGCGCTTCGGGAGTCAGGAGTTCGTGATGCGCCGCCCGCCGTTCGGGCCTGTGCCGCCGAGGGCGCACAATATGGCGCGCGAGTTTCGCATTCTCGAAGCAGTCCACCCGGTCTACCAACTTGCCCCTCGACCCTTCGTGCTCTGCGAAGACACGAGCGTTATCGGTTCCGTTTTTTACGTGATGGAGCGGCGGCGCGGCCTCGTGGTGCGAACCGAAGAGACGCCGGAGTTAGCCGACCGGCCTGCCGAACGTCGCCGCGCGAGCGTTGCTCTGGTGGATGCGCTCGCGGATTTACACACGGTTGACATCGAAGCGCACGGACTCGCCGCACTCGGCAAGCCAGCCGGATTCGTCGAGCGACAGGTGCGCGGATGGAGCGAACGCTGGCATGATTCGCAGACGACCGAACTGCCGGAGATGGACGCGCTCGCCGCTTGGCTGTCCGAACGCTTACCGCCCGACGCGCCTCAGCCGACGTTGGTTCACGGCGACTTCAAGCTCGATAACGTGATGCTGGACGCGCGTAATGTCGGGCGCATTGTCGGCGTGTTCGATTGGGAGATGAGCGCCGTCGGCGACCCGCTTGTAGATTTAGGCATCATGCTCTGCTATTGGGTGCATACCGCGACCGCTTCGCAACGCGACACCGTGGCCTCCGTCACACACCGCGAGGGTTGGTACACGCGCGCGGAGATTCTCGAACGCTACGGCGCTCAAACCGGATTCGATCTGACGAACATCACTTTCTACGAAGTATTCGCCGTCTTCAAACTAGCCGTCGTGCTGCAACAAATTTTCTATCGCTACGCGCGCGGGCAGACCGACGACCCGCGCTTCGCCGCGCTCGACGGACGCGTCACATGGCTGGCGCGTATCGGCGCGACGCTCACCGAATAAAACCCAAATAATTTTTAAAACGAGTACTAGCTTTTGATGGATAACTTTCGATGAACATTAACGCAGCTATTTTGTGGGAGCAGGGCGCACCGCTCTCTGTAGAGGCAGCGGAACTCGAAGCGCCGCGCGCGGGCGAGGTGCTGGTCGAAGTGAGGGCAGCGGGGGTTTGTCATAGTGATTTGCATCCGGCGCGCGGCGAGTGGCAAGTGCGAACGCCGCTGGTGCTCGGACACGAAGGAACTGGAATAGTGCGTGAAGTTGGCGAAGGCGTGAGCAGTGTGCGCGAGGGCGATCACGTTGTCTTCTGCTGGGCACCTTCTTGCGGCGTCTGTCCTCCGTGCCTCGAAGGGCGTCCAGTGCTCTGCGACCGTCTGGAGCGCACGACCTACCGCAACCGTCTGCCCGGTGGCGGAACGCGGCTGCGCGCGCGCGAGCAAGGCTTGGGTCACTATAACGGCACGGCCTGTTTCGCCGATTACGCGGTAGTGGCGTTAGAGGGCGTGATTCCTGTTCCTACAGATGTGCCGTTCGAGGCGCTGGCGACTCTGGGCTGCGCGGTCATCACAGGCGTCGGCGCTGTTGTGAATGCGGCACAGGTCAAGACGGGTGCGAGTGTGATGGTCATCGGTGCGGGCGGCGTGGGACTCAATGTTGTGCAAGGCGCAAGACTCGCAGGGTGCGAAAAGATTATCGCGGTTGATACACGAAGCAAGCCGCTTGAACTCGCGCGCGAATTCGGCGCGACCCATATGATCGAAGCCACGGAGGAGAATGTCTTGGAGCAGGTGCGTGAACTGACGGACGGGCGCGGCGCGGATTACGTCTTCGATACCGTCGGTGCGCCCGCGACGCTGGCACAGGCGCTCCGTTTCGCGCGCAAGGGAGGGACAATCGTTGTCACGGGCTTATCGCGGACGGACACGCTCGCCTCGATTCCGCTCTTTCCATTCGTAATGCAAGAAAAGCGGCTCATCGGTTCGCTCTATGGTTCAGGGCAGCCGCTCAGAGATGTTCCGCGCCTCATCGAACTTTACCAAGAAGGTAAACTAAAACTCACCGAACTCGCCACACGCACTTATAATCTTGAAGGCGTCAACGATGCCTTAGCCGCACTCTCAAGCGGCGAAGGCGCGCGCGGCATTATTCGCTGGTAAACCACTTCAAATCTTCTTAGCGGCTTTGCGCGAACCTTTTTTTGCGAGCGGAGAAGAAAGCTTCGCGCAAAGCCGCTAAGAAAGCGTTGGGAGTTACTTTTAAAAATCCTTCAATAACCTTTAGCGCATTCAGCCGACGAGCAGCACCTTGCCGCTGCGTCCCGGTCGCTGGGCGTGCTCGGCGGCGGCGAGCACGTCGGCGAGCGGGTATTCAGCTTCGACCGGCGGCACTATTTCGTTGGTCGCCATTGAGCGCAGCATGTCGGAAGTAACGGCCTGCTGCCGCTCCGGGGCAGCAGAGCGGAGCCACTCTGCGAGCCAGAAGCCACGCAGAGTAGTCGTGGTGAAAATCATGTGCCCGCTGTCAATCGGCATCGCCTGCATCGAGAGCGACCCATAGAGGAGCATCACGCCGCCGCGCCCCAGTGCGCGCAGCACCGCTGCTCCGGTCTGGCCTCCAACTGCGTCAATCGCTTTGGTGAGTCCCGCCTTACCCGTGATTTCTTTGACGCGCACGACGATGTCTTCATCGTCGGTGCAGATACATTCATCTGCGCCGAGAGCTTTTAATTCTTCTACTTGCTCGCGCCTTCTCACGACGTTGATGGTCTTAAAGCCGCGCAAGGCGGCGATCTGTAACACGATTCGTCCGAGCGTCGAGCCAGCCGCCGTTTGCAAGACCCACTCTCCCGGTTTAAGCGATAATTCTTCGAGAGTCATAATCCATGCCGTCAGAGGATTGACAACGAACTGCGCCGCCGTCTGGTCGCTGACGCTGTCAGGAATCGGGATGAGTTGCGCGCTCGCGGCCAGAATGTATTCCTGCCAAGTGCCCTGCACGCCGAGAGGTATCACACGCTGACCGGGGCGAAGATTTTTAACTCCGTCGCCGACGGCGGCAACTTCTCCCATGCCTTCGAGACCGGGCGTGGCGGGGAGCTTCGGCAGCGCGCCGTAAAGCCCGCGCACCGTGAGCAGGTCGGAAGGATTGATTGAACGCGCGCGCAATCGCACCAATACTTGATTCGCTTCCGGTTCGGGTTGTGGCACGTCTTCCACGCGCAGCACGTCCGCAGGGTTGCCGAACTCATAAAACCTTACGCTTTGCATTGTCTTCCTCCATGACGGGTAAGAATCAAATCTTCGGTCGAGAGCGTTCAATGATGGCCTCGAAATCCGTGCCTGCGGGGAGCGTCCCGAGGGCCAGACCGGAGTCGCCCGCCAGACGCGAGGCGCAGAAAGCTTCGGCCACTTCAGGCGGGGCGTGTCGAATTAGAAGCGAGCCTTGCAGGGCCAGAGCTAAAAGTTCGGCGATACGGCGCGCACGCGTTTCGAGTTGGGTTGAATCGCTCAACTCGCGTTCTAGTCTGACAGTGAAGCTGTCGAAGTGTCGGTTCCCGCCGCGTGCCGTGCGAATCTCTTGCAAGGTCATTTCCAAAGTGGCGGCATCCTTCTTGACGGCGCGCAGCATTTCGAGGCATTGCACGTTGCCTGAGCCTTCCCAGATTGAATTGAGCGGCGCATCCCTGTAGAGACGCGGCAGCGGAGACTCTTCGACATAACCGTTGCCGCCTAAGCATTCGAGCGCCTCGGCGACGACCGCGACGACGCGTCTCGTAATCCAGTATTTACCGACTGCGGTCGAAAGGCGCGTGAACTTACGTTGCCCTTCGTCGTGCGGCGATTCGTCGAAGCCGCGCGCGAGGCGCAACGCCAACGCCGTCGCCGCCTCCGACTCAATGCACAAATCTGCCAGCACGTTTTGCATCAAAGGTTGCTCCAACAATTTCTTTCCGAAAGCGTGGCGGTGCGCGCAGTGGTGCAGAGCCTCTGCCACAGCGCGGCGCATCGTGGCCGCCGAGCCGAAGGCGCAGTCGAGGCGTGTGTGTCTGACCATCTCGATGATCGTCGGCACGCCGCGTCCTTCTTCACCGACCATCCGCGCTCTCGCGCCGTGAAACTCGACCTCGCTCGAAGCGTTGGAACGATTGCCCAGCTTGTCTTTCAGACGTTGCAGTTGAAAGCCGTTGCGCGCGCCAGAGGGCAGCAAACGCGGGAGCAGGAAACATGATAAGCCCTTACTCGTCTGCGCGAGAGTCAAAAACGCATCGCACATCGGCGCGGAGCAGAACCACTTGTGACCGTTGATTTCATATTCTTCGCCCGCGCCGCTTTTCCCGCCGAGCGGCACGGCTTGCGTCGTGTTGGCCTGCACGTCCGAGCCGCCCTGTTTCTCTGTCAGCGCCATCCCAAACAGGACGCCGCGTTTCTCCGAGGCCGGACGCACACGCGGGTCGTACTCGTTCGAGAGAACGCGCGGCAGCCACTCTGCGGCCAATTCAGGTTGAAGCTTGAGCGACGGCACGACCGCGAAGGTCATCGTCAGCGGGCAACTCGCGCCTTCGTCCACCTGATGCCGCAGCATATTGAGCGCAGCACGGACGACATGCGCGCCCGCTCGCCCGCTCGTCCACGGCAGCGAGTGGTGTTCGTGCGTGACGCCGACTCGCATCAACTCGTGCCACGCCGGATGAAACTCGACCTCGTCCACGCGATGCCCGAAACGGTCGTGCGTGTGCAGGGTGGGTGGATGACGGTTCGCCATCTCGCCCAAGTGTAAAGTCGCGCTGCTTCCCATCAGCGCGCCGAACTCGCTGATCTTCGCTTCGCCCCACGCGCCGCCTTCGCGCCGCAGAGCTTCAATCAAAGGCAAGTCATGCGCGAACAAGTTGTAGTCTTCGAGCGGCGGCGGTTGATTGAAAACCTCGTCAGGCTGTCGGTTGGCGAACCCTGTCTGCGACATCTGAATTTCCTCATCTGGTATCTTGTGCGCAAAGCTAAAGCTCAAAAGCGACGGGGCGAAGGTCTGACGCTAAAATTGAAAACCTTTATTCTGCTGTCCCTGATGTCGCGCCGTCGAGGGCGGCACGCAAGGGCTGCGGGATTTCCGTCGGCTTGCCGTCGCGCAATACGACGACGGTCATCGTTCCTTCAATGGCTAATTCTTCACTGTCGTCAAAAACCTGATAGTCGTAACGAATCGAGGTGCGCCCGAGCTTGCCGACAGTGAACCGCAGGCGAAACGGCGCGTCGAGCGCGAGCATGCGATGAAACTGGCATTCGAGATGCACGCGCGGGAAATCATAAGATTTGCGCCGGACATCCATCGGCCATTCGATGCCCCTGAGCAGTTCGCTTTCGGCCTCTTCGATAATCTCGAAGATGCGCGGGAAGTGTAGGCGACCAGCCGCGTCTGCGTCAGCCCAGCGAAGACGGCGCTTGAATTCGATGAATGGAACGGGCATGTTTTTGTTACTCACGATGCGGAGCGGCAAGCGCGTCCATTGCACGCGCCGGAGGAACAAGTTGCGGCGCTAATCAAAGAGAGGGAGAGCCTCTGGCTGGCTCTCCCTCTCAATTTCAGACTTTGCCGGTCACTCAGAAATTAAACCGGACACCGAATTGCAGTTGGCGCGAGTTTGCAGCCGAGGTGAAACCGAGCGGCTGTGTCGGGGCTTTAGTGCTATCGCCGCGCGCGGTGATAGTGCCGAGCCGGTCGCGTTCGGCCAGCGGCAGTGTGCCGACGATATTATTGACGCCTTGAAAGTTGGTGCGATTGAAGAGATTGAAACCTTCGAGTGTCAGTTCGAGAAACTTAGTCTCGCCGACCTTGAAACGACGTGCGAGGCGCGCGTCGAAGCTGTAGAAGGGATCGCCCAAACCCGTATTGCGTCCGACCGTGCCGGGGCGGTCTGTTTGCGTGCGACTGTCGCCGTTGGAATCGAAGCCGAGCAATAAGTTGAAGGGACGCCCCGAACCGGCGATGAAGATGGGAGAGAACAGGAAGTCTCGGAGAAACTTATTGCGCGCAGGGCTTTGAAACGTGCCGCTGAAGACCGCGCGATGACGCTGGTCGAAAGCCGAAAGCGCACGGTCAGCGCGAACATCGAGAGGATTCTGCGCGGAGAAATCGCTGTTGAAGTCCGTCACCTCATCAATTGACTTGGAGAAAGTATAGTGCGCGTTAATGCTGAAATTGTCCGCGAATCTACGTTGAATCGCAAAGGTGGCGGCGTGATAGAACGAGTTCGCGCTTGATTCGTAAATGTTATCTTGCAAGATTCTCGGCACGACAAAGTCGCTGGAGAGTCCGGGCGTGAGCGTGAGTCGAATGAAGGTCGGCCCGCCGCCGGGATTGAGCGCGTTGACCGGGCCTGTGCGCTTGAACTCGTTGATATCGCGGTTGCGCGTCAGGTAGATACCGCGCACGAACAAGTAGTCTGCTTCAAACGAGAAGCCGCCGCCGAGGTCGCGCTGAATGCCGAGACTGGCTTGGTAAGACTCAGGCGTTTTATAGTTCGGGTCGGCGCGGAAGCGTACTTCGAGCGGGCCGCCTGAACGGGGCACGATGCGCGTTGAAGTGAAGCCGGGAAAGATTCCCGTCGTCGGCGGCGCAACCGCAAAAACGTCTGCCGCCGTGATGGGGCGCGAAAAGTTGTTGGTGAGGGCTTGCAAAGTTTGATAGACGGCGAACGAAGTGGGCAAGCCTAAAGGATTCGAGGTGGCCGTCGCCAGCAGGATATTGATTTCGGTGGGATCACCAAAGCCCGCAAGTTCCGAGGTGACGTTGGCGACCGCGTTGTTGACCGTACCGGCGAAGATGCCCGCGCCGCCGCGTATCACGGTCTTGCCATCGGAGAACGGGTCGTAGGAGAAACCGACGCGCGGTTGCAGGTCATTTTTGTCCGTGCGAATGTTGAACGGCTCATCGTTGAGCGAGTAGCGCAACCCGTAGTTGAGCGTCAAGTTTGAACTGATTTTCCAAGTATCCTGAAAATAAGCGCCGGAGCGCACCGTCCACGAAGTCGCCGCCGGGTCGCCGAAGCCCTGTTGATAGACGGTCGGCAAGTTCAGGTTGAACGCTTGCAGCGGGTTGATCGGTTCATTCAGCGCAGCGAGCAGGCTCGGATTGCTGGCGGTCAGAAAGGTTCTCAAGTTTGCGAGCACGGTCGGCCCCAGCGCGGGGTTGAGCGCGATGATATTTGCGAGAGGAATTTGCGGTGTAAAGTTGAAGCGTCCGCCGACAAAAGTTTCGCTGTTAGTGCCGACCTTCCAAGACTGCACGCCGCCGCCGAACTTTAAAGTATGGTTGCCGATGATGTGTGTCGCGTTGTCGAGCACGTCGTAGTGACGCTCGATGGTTTCCGAAGGCAGGAAGATGTCGCGCCCGAAATTGCCGAAACCTTCGATGTTTAGTTCCGGCCCATTAGGATCGTTGGGGAAGACGCCCTGGCGTATGTAGTTGAACTGAAGCTTGAGTTCGTTGACTGTGTTCCCGTTGAACTGGTGAATCTCCGAAAGCAATACGCCGCCATTAAAGCCATCGAGCGTGCGCCCGCGCGAGACGGCAGTCAGCGCGCCAGCCGCTTGATTCTCAAAAAACTGATCGTTGGCGCTGAAACGGATGTAACCGTTATCGCGTGAACTGAACGTGTGATCGAGACGCGCCGAAAATGTCGTCTGGTTCGAGTCGAACGGAAACTGCCCGCTCTCTCTCGTGAAGAGGTTAATGGTGCGCGGGTAGGCCGCCGCAGTGGTGGTCAGCGCGGCGCGTAAACCAGTGGCGGCGGCGGCAAACGGAGTTCCGGCTTGCAGGAAACTAAAGAGCGCATTCTGGGACGAAGAGACTTGAAAAATCGAAGGGTCGTTGAGGAGATTAACGAATGAAGTCTCTCTCTGGTGAAAGCGCTCAAGGGCAATAAAGCCGAAGGTCTTGTCGCGTTTGACGGGGAAGCCGAGCGAGCCGCCGTACTGCTGACGACTAAACGGTGATTTGCCGTTGGGCGCAAAGTCGAACGCGTTGCGCGCATCGAAGCGTTGATTACGGAAGAGACCGAAGAGGCTACCGCTGATGCGATTCGAGCCGGACTTTGAAACCGTGTTGACGATGCCGCCCGATGCGCTGCCGAACTCCGCGTTGTAGCTATTACGCAGCACTTGAAATTCTTGCACGGCCTCCTGACTGACAACCTGAACCACGCCGCCAGCCGATTGCTGTGTTTCCACTCCGTCGACCGCGATGTAGTTGCCGCGCCCGTTATTGCCCCCGAATGAGAGGCCGGACTGCGGCGTTTGCGCGACACGGAAATCCGAAGAGTCGGCGATATTGTCGGAGTCCGTCACGCCGGGCGTGAGCAGCGCATAGTCCAGATAGTTGCGCCGGCTGATGGGCAGATTGGTGATTTGCCGCACGTCAATCACGGAGGACTGGGATGTACGGTCGGTCTCGACCACTTCCGCGCCCTCCACCACGTTGACGGTTTCCGCCACGCCCGCCGCCGTCAGTTGGACTGGAATATTCGCCTGTTGACCGACAGTCAGAGTGATGGTCGTCGAACTGGCCGCGAAGTTGCGAGCGGCTGCCTCAACTTTCAATTGATAATCACTCGGCGGCACGGCGAGAAAGATATACTGGCCGTTTTCATCCGTCGTGACGGTGCGGCTCGTACCCCGGCCCACATCGGTGAGGGTCACGGAAGCATTAGGAACCGTCGCGCCCGCCGAGTCTGTGACTTGCCCGCGCAACTCGGCGGTCGAGCCGGACGCCTGCGAGAAAGCTGTGGAGACTCCGACGACGAAAACGAAGAACGCCGTCAACAAAACCTGAGTCAGGCTTCTCATTGATATTAATCTCCTCGGTCGAAATTTTGGGATGACGGTTGGGGCAGCCAGAACATCGGATACCAAGGGATTCGTAGTGATAATTCTTAAAGGGAATTGACCAAAGCCCTGGAATCGAGCATAATGGCTACCGAACGGTCGGTAAAGTAACACCGGGGCGTATAAACGTCAAGCTTTTGTACCGACCGGCTCAAAGCTTCGCCCGCATTTGTTACCAGCCCGAACTAATTACTCAGCAAAAGCTTTTTCAACGAGCCAGCGCGTTCCAGTGTGCGGCTCGCTTCGTGCGTCTTGTTTGCGACAAAGTTGAATAAATCAGCAGAATTACAAGGAGAGCCAGCGTGCCATATACAGTGAACGACGGGGCAAAAATATACTGGCATGAGCGAGGCGCGGGCGAACCGCTTTTGCTCATCATGGGACTGGGTTGTGCATCTGATTTGTGGCATCGCACGACACCGGAACTCTCTCTCGAATACAAAACTATACTGTTTGATAATCGTGGCATCGGTCGTAGCGATGCTCCGCCCGGCCCGTATTCGATTTCAACGATGGCGGACGATGCGGCGGCTGTTCTCAAAGCCGCCGCAGTAGAGTCCGCGCACGTCTTCGGATATTCGATGGGCGGCATGATCGCGCAGGAATTGGCGTTGCGATATCCGGAGCGTGTGCGCTCTCTGATTCTCGGCGCTACAAACTGCGGCGGACGCCATGCCGTGCCGCCTGCGCCGGAAGTCATCAGCGTCTTGATGGCGAGGGCGGATAATCCCTCGGATGCTTTCTGGGCGATGGTTCCTTATATGTATGATGCCTCGACCCCGCGCGAAAAAATTCAGGAAGACCTCGAAGTTAGAAGCCTCGCTTTCGCCACCCGCGAGAGCTATCTGGCACAACTACAGGCCATCATCGCATGGGAAGCCTATCGCCGTTTGAACTCGGTCAAAGTCCCGACCCTCGTCATTCATGGAGAGACGGACAGACTGATTCCGGCGGCGAACGCAGACATTCTGGCGAAAGAAATTCCAAACGCCAAACTGGTCAAACTACCTGATGCGAGCCACATCTTTCTGACCGACCGGCCGCAGGCATCCACCACGGCGATTCTGTCTTTTCTTCAGGATGTAAGTTTATTTGACGAGCGACGGCGGAACGATTCGGGTCGAAGCGAACGATGTGAGGGACATCGCCAATCGTGACCAAATCAGGCAATACCTAGCACACATCACGCGCACGTTCGCCGACGGAAACTTTGAAACGCCGATGTTCGTGCATGATAAGGTTCCTTCAGGCGTGCCTGTGATGCAGCGTTTAAAGTCTGCAATCAAATATCAGTTTGAAGAAACGAAGCAGAGCGGACAGGTACGCATCACGTCGAGCGAGCGAGCGGGAGGCCGTGGCAGCGGTTCATGATTCTACGCTTCTAGATTGAGGAGCATTACACGGGCGACCCTCTGCAAGCCGGGCAGAGATTTTAGATTCAAGATTTCGGATTTGAAATCTAAAAATTTCACTTGCTCAACTTTTATTCTTCTTAGCAGCTTTGCGTCTTAGCGCGAAACTTATTTTCACGCAGGGATGCAAAGCCGTTAAGAATTAAGAACGCAAACAGAGGCGGCCTGACTTTTTATCAAATTCTCAACGTATCAGCGCGCCAGCTTTGAATCGCCCGCTTGACCTCGGCGGGTTTGGTCAGTCGGCCTTCAGTGACCTCACGAATCAGTCTCGCCAGTTCATCGTCGGGAGCGAACCGGAGAGCGACAATCTGCCCGATGCTCAGTGCTCGCGCCTGTCGTGCAAGGTCTGCGGGAAGCAGTTGTTGATAGCGAACTTGTTCTTCGAGCCGGATGATCCGATCTTGCGCTTTCAACGGATTGAGCCGGACGAGAGAGGCAAGCACCGCTAAAGCCAAAGACACGACCACCCACCAACCTCGATTCCATCCGGGGTCTTTAACAAACACGACGATTGACCAGATGACGTTGATGAGCATCACCGGCGCAACGAAAAAGTGAAAGGGCGGATGCCAGCGCGTATGGTTTGCGTAAGTCTGTGAAGTGTCTGCCATATTCATCCTCTTCTCGTAATCAGAATCGAACAACGAGACGGTTAAAGGTTCGTGGGTAGACGGGGCGTCGAATTTTGCACAGAGGCTAAGGGCTTCGGCGTCTCCGGCGTAAAGTCCTCGCCGGGATTGATGAACTGATTACGCTCAAAGTTATATTGCTTGTCGTATAACTGTTTATAACGACCCTGCGCGGCGAGCAATTCTTCGTGTGTCCCACGCTCGACGATTTCGCCCGCTTCCAGCACCAGAATTTGATCCGCGCTGCGAATCGTCGAGAGCCGGTGTGCGATGACAAAAGTGGTGCGCCCACGACGCAACGCTTGCAGGCCATCCTGAATCATCGCCTCGCTTTCACTGTCGAGGCTCGAAGTGGCTTCGTCGAGAATCAGGATTTTCGGTTCGGCGAGAATGGCGCGGGCGATGGCGACGCGCTGTCGCTGGCCGCCCGACAACTTCACCCCGCGCTCGCCAACGACGGTGTCGTAGCCGTCCGTGAAGCCAGCGATAAACTCTTCGCAGTGGGCGATGCGGCTGGCTTCGATGATCTGATCGCGCGTGGCGTGCGGGTGCGCAAACGCAATGTTGTCCGCGATAGTTCCGTCGAACAAAAAGTTGTCCTGCAAAACCACACCGAGTTGGCTGCGGTAATCCCTCAGGCGAATTGACGCGAGGTCTCGACCGTCAACCCTCACCACGCCGGAGAGAGGCCGGTTAAACGCCATCACCAGACTAATCAGCGTGCTCTTGCCGGAGCCGCTTGAACCGACCAGCGCGGTTGTTGACCCGGCGGGAGCATGGAAGGAGACGTGATTGAGGACAGGCGCACTCTCTGCATATTCAAAGCTGACATCTTCAAAAACTATCTCGCCTTCAATCTCGGCGAGCGGTTCGCGTTCCGCTTCGTCTGCGTCTTCGGTCGTCATCCGCTTAATCTCGCGGATGCGGTCGAGTCCGGCGAAGGCTTCCGTAATCTGCGTGCCGATGGCCGCGATTTCTACGAGCGGCGCGGCCACAAGCGCGGTGAAGAAGATATACATAAAGAAGTCGCCGAGCGTCATCTGGCCGGAGAGAACAGCCCGCCCGCCGACCAGAGTCAAGATAACGCCGATGGCCCCGATGATGACGGTTGAAAAAGCCGTGACGCCGGAGACCCCAGTCATCGAACGAGCGACGTTGCGAAACAGACGATGCGCTCCGCGCGCAAAGACGAGCGTTTCGCGCCGCTCGGCGGAGTATGCCTTGACGATGCGGATACCGCCGAGCGATTCCGCCAGCCTGCCTGTCACCTCCGCGTTGATTTGACCGCGCTCCCGAAAGAGAGGCCGGAGCCGGTTAAAGGCGAGCGCCATGCAGGCCCCGAAGATTGCCAGCGCGACGAGCGTGATTGAAGTCAGCCGCCAGTTGAGATAAAAGAGCACGCCGAGCGCAATCGCCGCCGTGACGAGGCCGCCCACGAGTTGCGCTAATCCTGTTCCGACGAGATTCCTGATACCCTCGGCGTCCGTCATGATGCGCGAAATCAGGACGCCTGTTTGCGTTGAGTCGAAATACCTGACCGGCAAACGCGCGACATGTTCTTGCACACTCTTGCGCATGTCTGTGATCGCGCGTTGCGCGGCAACGCCGAGCACCTGCGAGAGCGTGAAAGAACTGATGGCCTGAATCACGGTCGCGCCGCCCGCCGCCAGCGCAATCGGCACTAGCAACTCGCTCCTTCGGTTGATGATGACCTCGTCAATCAAGTATTTAGAACTGGCGGGCAAGACCAGCCCGACGAGCCGGTTGACGAGCATCAGCAGCAGCCCTAATGCGAGGCGCGAGCGATGTGCCCACACCAAGTCTTTCGCATCGTGCCATGCCTGTGAAAATGACAGACGCTTTTTCTTCTCCATAATCATCTCAATATACCTTATACCGCCCCGCAAAACAGATTAAGGCGCGCAGAAATTACAGAGATACCAGCAAAGGCTCGCTCACTCCCTGCCTGATTCCTTACACAACTACGCGGGCATGGACTGCTCTACGTTAACTTTATTTTTCTTCGGCAATCTTGTGTTTGCGTCTGCGCGTCTGCGCGTGATATTTCTTCGCCTGCTCCTGAAACGCGACGACGGGGAAAGTATGAATAAAACAATCCTTCTCTTAGTTCTCCTCACGGGCGTTATCCTGCGATTAATTGTGCGCTTTCCCGATCAATCTAATATTGACATCGGCCTCTTGATGGTCTTGCCGCTGTTCGCTGCTGCCTATTGGGTTCTCAGAGAAGCGGCTACTGAGAGAACTGCGTACCTTGCCCTGTCCCCGTCGCCGCTCGTCATCGCAGGTTTGCTGTTCAAGTTTGGCATGCGCGCAAATCACTGGACGGAGATGCTCTTCCCACTGGTCTTGTATACAAGTGCAATGCTATTAGCAGCCGGGGCAGGATTGACCGTGCGCGCATATCGAAGCGGCCATGAATGGTCGGGCCTACTGCTGGGGACGTGTCTCGCGGGTCTGCCGGTATTATTGATGGTCATCCAGATCATAAGCATCGCCAATGATCCTGAGTTCGACAAAGCAAGCCCTTCATTCAACTGAGTTGAGCTTGAACGAAAAGCTCGCAAAGTTGTTCGGCCTGACGCCTCGACAGCATGCTTTTCAGGCTCGGAATTGTTGCCTGAAAGTTGCGAGTTGGTTGTTGCCAGATTTTGGCTAAGTTGAATATCTGTAATCTACTCATAACGATACGGGAATTTAAAAATCGTGATGATTGACAGCTTTATTCAAATGGCTAGAATGACCGCAACCGGGCGATTGGTGAATCCTTCTCGCCCAGTGGTTGCTGGGGTGAGGACAGTGACCACCACAAAGAGCAGGCGCGAGGCCCCCAAAGCTGTCGCGCCTGTTTCGTTTTTTTGCCCCGTCAATTTTGATTTTCAGGAAAGCAGAATCCGCGCACCTCGCGCACATTCCAACCCCCCGCGAAAAAAAGCTTGCGCCTGACGTTACGTCAGACTTTAGGATAAAAATTGAAAGAGGAAGACAGATGAAAACCGCGATGCGGACTCTCTATCAAGCTAACGAATTCGCAGAGCGAGCCGGAGTCACCGTCCGCACGTTGCATCATTACGACCGTCTGGGGCTGCTCAAGCCGAGCGGTTACACTTCGAGCGGCTATCGTCTCTATGGCGAGCGAGACTTCGCGCGTTTGCAACAGATCGTCACGTTGAAATTCATCGGTCTTCCTTTGAAGCAGATCAAAAGTATTCTCGAAAGAAACGAGTTGGACTTGACCATGACGCTGCGTCTGCAACGCAAGCTTTTAGAGCAGCAGCGTCGTCGGCTGGAGATGGCTCTCGTCGCTATTGAAAAGGCCGAAAGCGTCTTGGCGTCCGGCGATGAACCCGATTGGGAAGTCTTCAGAAAAATCGTCGAGGTGATTGGCATGGAAAACAATATGGAATGGGTCAAGAGCTATTACACGGAGGAGCAACTGGCGGAACTGGGCAGCCGTTGGTCGCCGGAGTTGCAAGAGAAAGCGGAGCGCGACTGGGCATCTCTCATCAAAGATGTGCAAGCGGCGGCCAGTCAGGGTGAAGACCCTGCGAGCGAGAAATCACAGGCGCTCGCTGCGCGCTGGTCTGAGTTGATAGAGGCATTCACGGGCGGCGATCCGGCCATCGCGGAAAACCTCAGAAAGCTTTACGCAGACCAAGCCAACTGGCCTGCAACTTTCAAAAAGCCGTACCCTGACGATGCGGCAGCCTTCATCGCCAAAGCGATGGCCGCCCGCAAAGGCGTGTAGTCAAGCGTCAGAGGGACGCGCTTTTTCAGTGGAAAATCAGGGCTTTATCGCAGTCGCGCAACTCAAGCGTAGAGGCCGCGACCCTGCCGGGGTCGAACAATATGGAGGCTGCACGACCGGGGGCGGCGGGGAGGCTCGCCCCCGGCTTGTATCCTCAGCCCTCTCAGGGCTGGCGGTGCGGGACTTGCTCTATCAGCTTCTAACTCTTCGGCGTCGGCTCGGCTTTACCTGCCGGACGGCGCTCTTCGCGCTTGGGGAAAGGCAGAACGGTCAGTAAGCGACTGTGTCCCTGATGGCAGTCGGCACAGCCTACGGCGCTGCCATCCTGCTTCAACAGTTCGCCGCTGAACTCTCGCATCATAAAGCGTGCGATTTGCTTGGACGGGGTGTCGGTCTCATCGTTTTGGGTGTGACAATTACTGCACTTGACTCCCAGAGCCTTGGTAAAGCCATCCATCACCAACTTGATTTTTTCTCTGTCCATGCCGGTCAGCACGCGGATGTGCGGCAGTTTCACCCCGACCGCGTTTTCAAACGGGAGCGTTCGTAGAAAATTGGATTGACCTTGATGGCAATCTTTACAGGTGAGCGCCGTCCCGCTTTTGTGCTTCATTCCCGATACGTAATCTCGCTGCATCAGACGTGCGACGGCCTTGCGCGGAGTGTCAACATCGAATGGCCTGACATGACAGTAGTTACACTCCACACCGAGCGCCTCAGTCCACGTCCGCATCACTGCGACCACCTGTTGTCGCGTCATACCTTTGAACACTTGTAGATTCTTCGGCTCTTCCTGAACCTGTGTGTTGCCGCCTTGCCTCGGCGCTTCCGCCGTGTTCGTCTGCCGCGCTGAAGTTTCTCTGTGCATCACCAGTGGGAGGCACAGCGATATAAAAAAGATGATTACGGCCAGCCGGATTCCATCCGTTCGCCTCATACGATTTTCTGCTCCTATATCTTGATGTTGAGATTGCTCGATGCTTGGCAGAGAATAAACCATGATTTCGGTTGGTGTCCAAGCGCAGTTAAACTTGTCATCGTCCGCGCTATCGGGCATTAACAATCGAGGCATTCGTCGGTTAACATAGCGAGCGGATGTTATGAGCCGGAACGACGCTAAAATCTTATCAACGCTCGATGAAGCATCTGCTCATCGAGACATGCCTTGGATGCTCGAAGCGTTAATTTGAAAAGGAGAGACGACGATGCGATTTTCGAGAGTAATGCTCAACTCGATTTCATTAACCCTCTTAACCATGCTCGCTGCTCCGGTGTGCACAGGAGCCGCCGGAGCCAATTCTCAAAAGCTTGCGCCATACAAAATCACAGCCATCAAAGCCATGCTCTTTTATGATGATCAGGGCACTTTCTCGAATGATATTCTGTCCGGTTCGGGCATTGACCTGTGGAATACGATTATCGGTGAAGGCTCGGCAGGGGGCGCATCCACTTCAACCTTGATTATTGTCGAACTATCCGGCAAGGCCGAAGCATATGAACCGACGCGTAAAATTGAATTTACCGCGACATACAAAAGTTCAGGTCAAAACTCGCGCCCGCTTGTCGTGAAGAGAACCACTGAAACTGGAATAATCAATAATCAAGGTAAATTCTTCGCCGCGTTCTGGCTGTACGATACGGGCTGCATCCCGGTCAAACTTACCGCGCGAATGATTGGACAAGCGCAACCTTCAACTCTGAGTAAAACAATAAAATTCGCGTGCGGCGAATGATGTCTTGCGAAAACCCCACACCGTAAAAGCCGGCAGTCAATTTACATCTCAAACTTCACAAGAGGCTTCCGCTGATTCGAGTGCTTTTCATTGTGTAGCTTCTTTAAGTGAATTACTGCCTACACGTTCCCTACCATAGATAATCTATGAAACTGGGTTCAACTTCTTGCGGGAACACGGCTCGCCGGGTTTCATAGCGCTTAAGCAAGGAGTTGCAAAAGGGTGGCAAAGTTTACAAAAACTCATATCATGAGGGCTTGACACTATTATCTGATAAAGAGTATTTTCCAGTAGATTGTCTATGGATGAGTTGGGATTATGGGAAAAGATAAAAAGAAAAACGAACTGTTGCCGGGCACGCTTGAGATGCTTATTCTCAAGACACTGGAGCGCGGCGTGATGCACGGCTACGGAATCGCGCAGCATATCCAGCAAGTGTCTGAAGAGGTGTTGCAAGTCGAGGAGGGGTCACTTTACCCGGCCTTACAACGAATGCAGGTTAAAGGTTGGGTCGCCTCTGAGTGGGGGCAGTCGGCAAACAACCGGCGCGCGCGCTATTATCGGCTGACGCCTTTGGGAAGAAAACAACTGACAGACGAAGTCGCCAACTTTGACCGCATGTTAGAGGCCATTGCACGTGTGATGCAGACGGCGTGAGGCAGGAATTCGATGGATAAATTAATGGAACTCTGGCGGCGACTCTTATTCTTTTTGCGGCGCGAGAAGTTCGACCGGGAATTGGAAGAAGAGATGCGTTTTCATCTCGAAATGAAGACCCTCGAAAATCTGGAAGCCTGCATGTCGCCGGAAGAAGCGCACTATGCCGCGTTGCGCAAATTCGGGAACGTGCCATTTTTGAAGGAGGTGAGTCGCGAGATGTGGGGCATGGGTTCAATCGAGAGGTTAGCACAGGATTTACGCTACGGGACGCGGATGCTTCGCAGAAGTCCGAGCTTTACTGCTGTGGCCGCGTTGGCTCTTGCGCTCGGCATCGGCGCGAACACGGCGATTTTCAGCGTCATCAACGCGGTGTTGCTGCGTCCGTTGCCCTACAAGGATACAGAGCGGATAGTGGCGATTAAAGAATGGACGGTTCAAGGCCCTGCGCAAGTGACGCCCGCGAACTTTCTCGATTGGCGCGAACAGAACAAAGTCTTTGAGGAGATGGCCGCCGTCTCGACGCGCAGGGCTAATCTGACCGGGCAGGGCGGCGAACCGCAGCGCATCAATCTTGCTGTGACTTCAGCCAACTTTTTTCAAGTGCTGGGCGTTCAGCCGCTCGCGGGTCGAGCCTTCCTGCCGACAGAGGAACAGGCGGGACACGAGCCGGTCGTGGTCGTCAGCGACGGACTGTGGAAGAGACACTTCGGCAGCGACCCGAATTTGGTCGGCAAGCCATTAATGATTGACGGTGAGACGTACATCGTCGTCGGTGTGATGCCTGCTGGCGTCCAGTATCCACAGGATACTGAGTTATGGATTCCGCCACGCCGTCTCGTCCCGGAAGCTGAGATTGATCTGGGCGACATTACGCAGGTCAGAGGTTTGGGTCTGCTGGCAGTCATCGCACGGCTCAAGCCGGGCGTGACGCTCCGAGAGGCGCAAGCGGAGATGGATGCCGTCACCAGTCGTCTGCGCGCGCAGTATCCTGAGACTAACGGCAATCGCTATAACACGGTCATCTCTCTGCATGAAAGTTTGATTGGAGATGTCCGACCGATGCTACTCATATTGTTGGGCGCGGTTGGCTGCGTGCTGCTTATTGCCTGCGCGAATGTCGCCAATCTGCTGCTCGCGCGCGCGTCTGCGCGGCAGAAGGAGATGGCGATTCGCACGGCGCTCGGCGCGCACAGATGGCGCATCGTTCGTCAGTTACTAACTGAGAGCATGCTGCTCGCGCTGATGAGCGGGACATTGGGTTTACTGTTGGCAGTGTGGGGTGTTGAACTGCTCTCCAACTTTGCGCCCGCCAGTATCCCGCGTATTCATGAAGTCGGTTTAGATAGCTGGGTGCTAATCTTTACGTTGTTGGTTTCCATCATCACCGGATTCGTCTTCGGTCTAGTGCCAGCCCTCCAAGTCTCTAAGACAGACTTGAATGAGTCTCTCAAAGAAGGCGCGAGGGGAGCGACGAGCGGCGCGCGTGGCACGCGTTTTCGCAGTCTCCTCGTCGTGTCTGAAATCGCGCTCTCGCTTGTGCTGCTCATCGGCGCAGGGCTGTTGCTCCGCAGCTTTATAGTTTTGCAAGCGGTCGAGCCGGGCTTTGAGCCGCGCCACGTTCTGACGATGAGGATTGCGCCTTCGGGTGAAAACTATCGTGAAGCCGATCAACAGCGAGCCTTTTACGAGAAGATTATCGAGCGCATCAAGACACTACCCGGCGTGCAGTCGGTCGGCGCGATTAACACCTTGCCGCTCGGCAAAGGTGCTGTTAACGGTTATGTCATCGAAGGTCGCCCGCTCCTGACTCCCGATAAAATGCCGGGCGCGAACCGGCGCAACATCAGTTCCGACTACTTTCGCGCGATGAATATTCCGCTGCTCAAAGGGCGCACGTTGACGGAGCGAGATAACGCGGATGCGCCCGGCGTGGTGATTATTAACGAGTCGCTCGCAAGGCGCGACTTCGCTGGTGAAAACCCTGTCGGCAAACGTCTGGGCTTCGGTTGGAGAAACGGCCAGCCTGTGTGGCTGGAAATCGTCGGCGTCGTGGGCGACGTGAGAAGCATCGAGTTGAATACCGAGCCGACCGCGGAAGCTTATACTCCCTACTTGCAGAACGCAGTGCCGGAGATGTCTTTCGTGATTCGCACGGCGGGAGACCCGACGAATCTGGCTCCGGCAGTTCGCCACGAAGTTCGCCTGATTGACCAGAACCAGCCGGTCTCGAACGTCAAAACTATGGAGCGGGTTGTTTTTGAAGCGGTCATGCAGCCGCGTTTCAACACGCTGCTGCTTGGCATCTTCGCCGCCGTCGCGCTGTTACTGGCGGCCGCAGGTATTTACGGTGTGATGGCTTACTCAGTCACGATGCGGACGCACGAGATTGGCGTCCGGATGGCGCTCGGCGCGAGGCCGTGGGATGTCCTGAAGTTGGTCATGGGACAGGGCGCGCGGCTGACACTGGCGGGGCTATTGGTCGGACTGCTCGGAGCCTTCGCCGCGACGAGGGTGCTGGCGAGCGTGCTTTTTGGCATTAGTCCGACAGACCCGCTCGTCTTTATCGGCGTCGGGTTGCTGCTCACAGGAGTGGCTCTGGCGGCAACTTACATCCCGGCTCGCCGTGCCATGAAACTGAACCCGCTCATCGCACTGAGATACGAATAGACGGTCGCTTACACTTTCCCATCAGGCGATCTTTATCTTCGGAGCCGCAGGGATAAGCTCTCGACCGGCAGTTGCCGGGAGGATTTAACTCTCGGCATCTGCTGCCAAAGGAAAAAGTCAAAAAGGTAGCAATTACAAATCAGCGCGCTGCTAAAAGAAGGCCGGAAAGTGCTAAAATGATGACGGTTATTCACGTAAGTGGAGTAGCCGATCTTTTACAAACTAAACGGCAGTCTAATGCTGCTCGTTCTTGAAGGGGGAACGAACAGATGGCAGAAGTGCGAGGTATACAGGCAACGCCTGATGTGAAGATAGAGTGGGAGCGCGCCTATGAGCTTTACCTTAAAGCTGACGGCAATCCCTACGACAAGAAGAAAGATCGCACGGAACGCATTAACTACGTCGCGCAAAAGATGAATTTGACGCGCAAGCAAGCAAAACGAAGAGTGAGAAACTACGAAGCGTGGCAGCGCAATATCAAGAAAGGACTAGTCGTCCCGTAGTCGCCCACACGTTCAACATGCAAGAGAGGCAGCCTTTGCGATATCAAAGGCTGCCCCTCCTGCGCTACAAACGTCATGCTTGATTGACTGATTCTTCCCGCCGCGCTTTTATCAATCTCCGCGTCGCAGGCCGGACAACAAAGAAGCAGCTACACTTTTTTAACTATCGTCCTCCATAATTCACACTGCGCTTTAATCGGCGTGTTCAGTCACCTGCGTTCTGCTGTCGGCATACATGTCACGGTATTCCGTGCCGTCATCGGTGACAATGCCCCTGAACAGCATCGCTTCATCCGCTTCGCTGGCTTTCTCACGCAGTTCCGTCTGTACCTGATTCCAACTCAGCTTGCTGCTCAGAATCTGGTTCGGACGTTTGACCAGATAATGTCTGATGTCCCTGCTGATACGTTTATTTCCGCCCACTATTGACCGCCTTTCCGTTCTGCGCGGCCTGCCCTTGCATAAACCGCAGTTTCTCCTCCGCCCAATCTTGCGCCATGCGTTCGAGGCTGGGTTGATATAATTCCAAATCTTGTTTGACCAACGCCGCCGTCGCCGTGGTCACACGGAACACAGGCGTCTGCTCAGGGTCTTGGTCAGGTTCCGACATCTCGAAAAGTCCGTCGGTCGCATCATCTACAACAAACGGAATCTCATCCCAACGCATATTTTGTTTGCTCACTTCTCGTCGCCTCTCTTGTCTTGCTGCTAAGAAAAGTCACTCACGACGAGCACTTTTCATTCAGAGCCGTTTTTACTTGCACCTATACTAACACGTCCGACCGGATTCACGCGGTTAGGCCAATCCACTTACAGCGCAAACCGCGTCAGATAACAATTTACGGCCAGCGAATAAGGTAATCACGCAGCGTCCCGTACATGGCTTCAAACGAGTCCGCACAAAAGAGAGTCGGCTGGTATTTCGTCGGGTCATATTCTTGCAGGGACGCCGCTTCTAAATCGAAGGGGCGCAGTTCCGCGTGCTGCATCGCCCCCAATTCGCCAGCCGACGATAACAATCCCGCGCCGAAGGCTTTAATCTCGCCCGCTTCACGAACAACTCCGAATTCAATCGTGAACCAATAGACACGCGCCAGACGCTCCAAGGCTTCAGTCGAATGTGTGCGCCTGACGGTCGCGCCGACCAGACGGTTGAGGCTGGCGAGGCGCTCGCTGGCGAGCGTCACGGCATGACCGAGCACTTCATGCGCGACATCCGGCTCAGGTGTGTAGAGGGGTGCGGAGTAGTGGCGGATGTACTGCGTTGAGAGAAATACCCCGCCCGCCAGCGATTCTAAAAAGACGCGCGGCGCAACCAGACCGGCTACGGGTTCCAGCCGAAAACCACTAACCGCTTGCACTCTCTCCGACACGTCACGCATCTGCGGAATGCGTTCGCGCGGCAAGTCGAGTCGCGCGGCGCTCTCAAGATAATCAACGCAAGCGTGCCGCCTGTGTTGCTGTTCGAGCGCGTCGTTGATAACGCGCCATAATTCATGTTCTTCAGGAGTGTAAGGCGCATCAGGGATGTGCGTGCCCGGCTCATAGTCGAGCGCAATCCGGGCGATTGCATGACGACGTCGGAGATATTCCGGGTCGCGGAAGCCCGGATGGTCGGGGTCAAGTTGAACAATCGCGCGACGGTCTTCTGTCGAAACGACACATAAATTCATGGCTGCCGTCTGTGTTTCAAATTCTCCGCTGACTAATTCCGTTTGCGCCTCAATCTGCATCATGGATGACCTCTCTGAAAATGTTGTCTCGAAGATAAAAAACCGGCCATTCATCCTTCCTGTGTCGGAAGAATGAATGGCCGGTTAGCTGGGAACTTGTCTTGTGCGCCGCTAGATAAACATCACACGCCGACAGCCCTCTACCGCCTCATCCCTCCGCGCGGAGAGCGAGCCGTAATAGTAATAATAGCTGTAGGTGCTGTTTAATTGATTAATCATCTGCTTGCGCGTGCCGTCGAAAGGCACGATCAATAAAATAGACACGCCGCACGTGCCTGTCAAGGTTTGCGCTCTGCCGGACTCGACGGCCTTGCTCAACTTTTCTTTTTCTTGCCGCAAAGCCGCTAAGAAAAAAGAACGCGAAGAAGACGGCTTTCAGATTCTCTGCTCGACGAGAGAGAAGGAAACTTGCGCTAAGTATTACTGCAAGCTTTATGCTGTATGCTAAAATCCATTACGCCCGACATCATGCACCAGTTGACTGGTTAATGAGATGGTTCGGAGAGACTGTCATACCAGATAAGGCTTGCGCCTGCGGCATCTTCTGAAATAGGGGAAACTCAAGTTTCCGCGTGCAAACAGGGGTGAACTCATATTACATCCGTCCTGACCTGACCAATAACGGCAGAATTTGAAGTCATACATTTGAGTCTCTCCTAATATGGATTTTCTAGTCTGGTTTTTTGTTCTAGTGATTGGCGCGGCAGGCTTATTTGTCACGTTATACGTGCGAAGCTGGCTTCTGGAAAAGGAGACTGTCAGGCGACAGAGGCAGCACCAGATATCTGAAACGTCACGCAGGCAAGCTGTCTTGAAAGGCAATCCGCGTTCAGTGACACGACAGGCTCCGCCAAAGGTATAACAAGATGAAGTTGCTTGCGACTGTCAACGGGGCTGAATATAGACGGAGTTAATCACGGCGACGTTATCCGACGCATCCATCCAAACACAAAAGACGCGGAGATTGCACAAAGAAAAAAGCAATCTCAATTTTTAGAGTTTTTAGAAGGTTCTTATGACATCGGTGGCGCATGATTGATGTAACAGGATAGCTATAGATTCGTGGTAATGGTGGGACGCACATCCGCCAATCTATAGAATGAATAAAACTCTGCTGAGTGAGGGGTCGAGAGAAGTTGATGAAAGAACGAGAGCTTGGGAAGAGTGGTTTGCGCGTCTCAGCCATCGGGCTTGGTTGTATGGGGATGTCGGAATTCTACGGCGCGCGCAACGACGAGGAATCAATAGCGACCATTCAGAGGGCGCTCGAACTCGGCATTAACTTCATTGACACGGCGGATATGTATGGGCCGTTCATCAACGAGGAGTTGGTCGGGCAGGCCATCAAAGGACGCCGTGAACAGTTTGTGCTGGCGACCAAGTTCGGCAACGTCCGAGGCGCGGATGGAAGCTTTCTCGGCATCAGCGGGCGACCGGAGTATGTGCGTTCGGCTTGCGACGCTTCTCTGCGGCGTCTGGGCGTGGAGACAATTGACCTCTACTACCAGCATCGCGTTGACCCGCAAGTGCCGATTGAGGAGACGGTCGGAGCGATGTCGAGGCTCGTCGGGGAAGGCAAGGTACGTTATCTGGGGCTTTCCGAAGCCGCCCCGCAAACTATCCGGCAGGCGCACGCCGTCCACCCAATCGCGGCGCTTCAGACGGAATACTCGCTCTGGACGCGCGACGTTGAGGAAGAGATTTTGCCGACCTGCCGCGAACTGGGCATCGGCTTCGTCGCTTATAGTCCGCTGGGGCGTGGCTTTTTAACGGGCGAGATTAAGAGTCCGGACGACCTGTCGCCGGATGACCGCCGCCGGCAGTTCCCGCGTTTTCAGCATGAGAATTTCCAGCGCAATATGGAACTGGTCAACCGCGTCAAAGATATTTCCGCCAAGAGGGGCTGCACGCCCGCGCAACTGGCGCTCGCGTGGCTGCTCGCACAGGGCGAGGATATTGTTCCGATTCCCGGCACGAAACGCAGGAAGTATCTGGAAGAGAACGCGCAGGCCGTCGAGATTGAAGTAACGCCCGACGAACTGAAACTGATAGACGAGGTGGCGGCGCGCGGCGTCGCCGCCGGCACACGTTATCCTGAAACCAGCATGAAAAACCTCAGCCGTTAAGGCAGCTGGCGCGAACGCATCTCCCGTCGGCGACGGCGTTCAGCGTGTGGCCCGCTTCGTTTTATAGACGTAATACACGACCCCTGCATGATCGTCCGTTAAGAGAAAAGCGTCTTCACCAAAACTTAAAACATCCGCCGGGCGTCCGTACACTCTGCCCCCTCGAAGAAAACCGTTGATAAAATCTTCGGGCGGCCTCGACGGAACGCCGTTCCTGCTGACACGCACCAGACGGTAACCGCGATTGAGACTTTCTTTCGTCGAGCCATGCAGCGCGACGAGGAAATAATCACTCAACTCTGCGCCGTTGCTCTGGTCGAAATATTCCAGTCCAAGCGGCGCGCTGTGTGCGTCGAAGGCCGCGAAGGACTCTGGAACATTTCGGCAGTTCATCTTTCTCCCCTGCGGGTTGAACTTTTCATCGCGGTAAACTTTCGAGCCGGATTGGAAACAGTAGGGCCAGCCGTAGTTCGCGCCGTCTTTGACGACGTACATCGTATCGGCAGGTTTCTGGTCGCCCAAATGATCGGCTCCCATGTTGGTCGCAAACAGTCGACCGTCAAGCCAACGCAGCCCGACGGCGTTGCGTAAACCCTGCGCGTAAGACCTCTGGTTTTTACCGTCCGCATCCAACTGCAAAATGCTGGCGCGCACTTCTTCCTTCTCTTCGCAGGCGTTACAACTGCTCCCGACCGACACGTAAATTTTGCCGTCGTCGCCGACGACAATCGTGCGCGTCAAGTGCCACCCGCCGTATTTATAGTTAAGACCGTAATCGGGAAACGTGGCGAGCACTTCGGGCTGTCCTCCCGGCGCACTCTCGCCGCGCTTGTACCTGTAGCGCATCAGGCGATCCGTCAGCGCCAGATAAAACCATTCGCTGCCGTTCGCATCCGTGTAAAAGGCGATGCTATTCGGATTCCGTAATCCTTTGAGATAGGTGACGACTCGCGTGAAACTTTTGCTGGCCGGATCGAATCGGTCGAGGATATATACCGCACCTCTGCGATTATCTGCGAGGTTATACATATCTGTGACAAAGATTCGATTATCCGGGCTTCTCGCCATGAAACGCACACGCTTCAACCCCTGTGCCGCCACGCTGATGTCGAAGCCTTCGGGTACATTGAGATCGAATGATTTGCCGCCCGAAAGCGAGATGCGACGGGGCGTTAGATTCAGCCGTCCCGCGCGTTCTACGTCCTTGGCATGCGCCCCCGAATCGCGCGCCGTTGCAAGCCGGGAAGCTAAATTCCGGACGGCTTGCCCTTGCGAATATAACTTCCCTGCCCTTCCGGTTTTTACACTGAGAGGGGCTGCGACGAGCGCACATATTGCGACGAGGGGAACGATTAATCTTCTGACCATAGAAATCTTCATACCATTGTGGCAGGGTGACCCGCATAAATACCGGCCGGGTCACCCCGTCTTTGATTTTCACCAGAGAGAGAGATTACTGGTTATCAACTCTGGCTTCAATCACGCTCTGTACGGAGGCGGGAACATTCGAGAAGAAATCATACCCGGTCAGGGTCTCGATCTGATCCACACTCACGCGGTAAGTTTTCCAATCGTTAGCACGGATTCCCTGCGTGTTCGGCATCTTCACTGCAATCGTTCGTGTCGCCGTCGTCACCCGCGACACATCGTTACCGCTGGCGGCTGGTAGTACCAGAATGACCTTCCACGTCTGCGAAGGGACGTTGACGTGACCACCCGCAATTGTGCTGGTCACACCACCGTTTGAACCCGTGCCGCCCGTGCCTGACCCTCCGGTGATGATATACAGTTCGTTGCCCTGACTCACCAGCGTTCGGCAATAGGTCTCCAGATTCGCCCAAGGCCCCTGATTATTGTCCGGCGCTTGCGGCATCATGTTGGTCATCAGGAAAGTCGCAGAGTTATCCGCCACCGTCAACGTGCGATCCGCCGACGGGCAGTTGTGTCCACGGTCAAAGCCGGAGCCGCTATAATCAGTTCCCTGCACCTGATACCAGCCAGCCGGAAGCGTCGTGTCGGCACGGAAATCGTCCTGCCGTGGAGTGCTGCCCAGCCATGTATTATCCAGATGCCAGCTCACCCAGTTGGGACGACCGAGGTCTCGATTGTACGAGATCGCGAACTGTGGCTTGTCCAGCAGATAATTGGTCGGTTGATTAACATTCACCACGGCGTTGCTGGGGTTGCCCATCGTCAGATGCTCGCCTGAAGTTTGAGACCCAAAACCGGAGATACTTACGTTATCAATGTTGATGCGGTTAGCGCCGCCGCTCACCTTGCGAATCGAGAAACGAACGGCAGAGGATGTGTTGACCATGAAAGTAACCGTCGCCAGCGTCGTCGAGGTCGTATTGACCGTGCTGCCTACTTTCGTATAACTGCTGCCCCCATTAGTTGATGCCCAGAGTTCCCAACTCGAACTGGCGTCAGTGCCGAAGACAGCATGTTGGACGGTAACAGTACCCGCACCCGTCACATCAAAGTCCATGTTGAGGCTTCCGGTGTTACGAATGCGTGCGGAGGCGCTGCCGGTTTTTCGGTCTGTACTCAAATTCCCGACGAGAGCATCGTTGAAGAACCACCAGCCGGTGGTGAGAAACACATCGGCAGCCGCATAGCTTGTCTTCGTTCCGCTCTCGAAATTTTCGTTGAAGGTTTGCGCCTTGACACTGAATCCCCACATACAACCGGCGGCGACCAACGTCAGCGCGCACACGAGCGCAATCATCTTACGGACATTTCTCATGAGAATGTTTCTCCAATTTGGTTTAGGCAGGCAAAGAACATTACGCGCGAAGCGTTAAACTCGCGCGCACTCTTAGAACATCTGCGAGATCAACTGCTGTAGATTGCTGTGAGGCCGTAAGGGCAGTGTTGCAAAACTTATTTTAGAGCGCAGCAAGGTCACAAGCAACTCTTCATCAGGCGGCCATCTGAAACAGTGAAGCGACGAACTTCGCCTGTCCCATTGCATCGCTTCTTGTCAATCTTTTGACCTGATCTTTCCTCATCATGTTCACAGCTTCAATGCCTTCGAGCGTTCGTTCCGCTGTGTGAAAGCTCTTGTAGCATTGAGACGCTCGCACCTTCTTCTTAATGAACCGCTGATTCTGTTCAATTACATTATTGAGGTATTTCGCGCGCCTGAGTTGGCAGTCCTGCGGCACAACCCGTTCCTCCTGTGAACTGCTGAATGCCTCAGGGTAGGCGGCATTCTGATCGCCACTGATCGAGAACGGCAGGCGGCATGGTTTGTCCTTGCCTATCCACGGCGCGATACAGATATTTACATGTCTTCCCGACTTTGATGTATGTCTCGTCCACTCGATATGAGGTGCCACCCATCTTCAAATGTTGTCGGATTCTCCTATTGATCTCTGGGGCATAACACTGTGCCCATCTGTACACAGTTGAATGCTCCACTTCAAGCCCACGTTCACGCATCATCTCTTCGACATCTCGATAGGAAAGCTGGTAGCGGCAGTACCAACGAACGCACAAAAGGATGAGGGATGTCCCGAAGTGTCATCACTTGAACGGGGACTTATGATGCTTCATGAGTATGATTCCTAATGAGTAATGGCTGAGATGAAGGATGGATTATAAGCTCACAGGCAATTCTTGCAACAGTGCACTCTCGAAGGCATTGAAGCGGTAAACATGATACGCAAAGGGCAGCTCAAAAGATTAGCAGGAGGTGATGCACGAGGGCAGGCGACGTTGGTCGCTTCGCTGTTCGGGGTCGCCGCTTAGCGAAAGGGATTCGAAGGGCTTCCGCGCTTGAATATAATCTTTGCAACGCATTATGAAAGGGTGCTCGGTTGGTAGTAGCTTCTGAGTTGTCGAAGCTTGGAAGATTACCACCGAAAGGAGAACTCTGATGAACACCTAGTATGTCGGCCTCGACGTTCACAAAGCAAGCATCTGCATCGCCGTCCTCAACGCCTCGGGTAAGCTGGTGATGGAGTCGGTCGTTGAGACCGGTGCCGCCCCCGTCTTCGACTTTCTCAAGGGTCTGCGCGGCCAAGTCGAGGTCACCTTCGAGGAAGACACCCACGCCGCATGGCTCTACGACGTGCTGCACAAGACGAAGGCCGGAGTCATCGTCTGCGAGCCGCGCAAGAACCGATTGCTCCGAGACGGCAACAAGTCGGACAAGGTCGATGCCCGCAAACTGGCGCGGTTGCTGCGCGCCGGGCTGCTCTCGCCCGTCTACCACAGCGAGCACGGCACGCGCTACCTCAAGGAACTGGTTCGTAGCTACGAGTACTTGGTCGAGGACTCGACCCGCACCATGAACCGGATCAAAGCCCTCTACCGCTCCCCCGCTATCACGTGCGACGGCACCGATGTCTACAAGCAGCGGTGGCGCAAGGAGTGGCTCGCAAACAAGGGCGCGGCGCTGACAGCCTCCCGGTGGGAGCCCTTCAAGACGTGGTACGCGGAGTTGCTGGCGCGGGGCTGCGTCCGGAGTTGGCGCGGATGACGGTGGCGCGCAAGATCGCGGCGCTTACTTTAGCCGTGTGGAAGGCGGGTGAAAGCTTTGACGGCGGTAAAGTGATCGGGCGAGCTGCGTGAGTCAGCGACAGGCGACCGGGCCGAAGTCGCCGCCGTCACAAGCATGTTAATCGCTATGTCTGCTCACTGAAGGTTTCGGGGCTGAGTATCTGCCGGTTGTGTAGGCCACGCGGGCACCGCTCGCGCGTCTCTGTTGCAACGTTATGCCGCCCCGGATGACCAGAGAAAGCCGTAGGCGGGGGGCCGAGTGCCTTCAGCCTCAGATAGAACACTGGTCGGCACAAAGCGTGCGACCGTGAGTGCTTGAGTACGAGCAGAGCGCCGCGAAGGCTACGCGCCTGAGTTGGCGACCGCATCGGAGCCGCGTTGACCAAGCTGCAACGGGCAGGTCGGGGGCTGGCGGTCGAAGGAATCCTTCATGCCGCCAGCATGGGAGAAGTTTTTCCTTGACTCACCCCTTTCATAGAACACTACCAAGTATCACGGGGAGATACGCCAGTAAGATCAGGTCTCTACTCTACCGGCCAGAACCTAAACTCTAGCGCGGCAAAAGAATCACGTCTATTCACCCGCGTAGCTGATCTCTTGTCGGCGGATGTGAAGGCCGGCGAGGACGAGCGCCAGCGCGGTGAAGATGAGCAGGCTGGGGACGGAAATCCAAGCGGGCGTCGGCTCGGCGAGCACGGCGAAGGGACCTTCCGGCGGGGGGACGGGCGCGAGCGAGTGAAGATAATGAATGACACTCACCTTCTTCAGCAACGGCGGCAAGAGAAAGTTGATCCACTCCCAGCCATAGATCAGCAACGCCGGGATGATCGGGTTTCTGAAGAACAAACCTACGATCAGAAAAACTGCTCCGTAACCGACGCACGCGAGTGCCGTAATTCCAGTATACGTAAGTGCCTGCCCGAAACCGGGGCCGTTGAAAAAATATTCCACACTCCGTGACGGGAAGAGTCCGAAGTAGAGCAGGGCGAGCGAGCCGAGCGTTGAGATGCCGAACAGCGTGACGGTCGCTACCAGCCCCGATAAGTATTTCCCGACGACGAGCACTTCGCGTCGCACGGGCGCGAGAAAGTAGTAGTGCAAACTCCGGTCAACGATCTCGCCGCGAAACAAATTCATGAAGACCCACGCGCAACCGAAGAAAAGGAGCGTGCGCAGGATCAGCCCGCCGTAGATGACGGAGTAAGCGATGCTCAACTCCGCGAAGTTCTCAGACTCGCCCGCGGGCCGCATGAAGACGGCGACCGCCGCGAGCACCGTCAGCGGCAGTCCCGCGAGCATGTAGAGCAGCAGGGCGCGACGACCGAGGAAGTTCCTTCCGAGTTCGAGGCGCAGGACGGCGAGCGTCTGCCGTGCCCAGAGCGACCAGTTAAGATTCGCCACCTCGTCGCCCCCTGCCACACGCTTCTCCCTCGTCTCAACCGTAGAATTCAACTTACACGCCCTCCGTCGGAACTGATCAAGTATTGGTAAACGGCATTCAGGTCGTCGTCCGCCGGGGCGACTGATTCGACCTGAAGGTTATTCTCTGTCACGAGTCGGTTGAGCAGCAGGTAGAAGTCATCGGGCCGGCGCGTCTTGACGAACAGCCCCTGCCGGTCGTCGTGGACGCGCGCCTCGATGATGTGCTCGTGCTCGAAGAGGCGCGCGGCTAAAACTTGCGGGCGGTCGCAGCGCACGAGGATCTGCATTGGGTGCTCCTCAATCTCGTCGCGTACGCCGTGCACGTCGCCCTCCGCGACGACGTAACCGTTGTGCATCAGCACAACGCTGTCAGACATCATGTCAACTTCGTGCAGGATGTGACTTGAGATGACGAGGTACAAGCCTTCCGCCGCGAGCGACTGAAACAAACGGATGATCTCGGCGCGCGCCATCGGATCGAGTCCGTTCAACGGCTCGTCGAGGATGAGCACCGAAGGGTTGTGGGCAATCGACTGCGCGAGCCTGATGCGCTGCCTCATGCCTTTGCTGTAGCCTGCCACCTTGCGTTCGGACGCGTCCTGCATCGACACACGTTCGAGCGCCGCCTGCGTTAAATCCCGCACCTCACCTCTCGCGTAGCCGTGAACGCTCAGGTAGAACTCGATGAACTCGCGCCCCGTCATGCCGCGCGGGAAAGAATCGAACTGCGAGCAGTAGCCGACTTTGCGGAAGAGTTTTTCCGGGTCGTGCGGGCTTGTGCCGAGCACGCTGATCGTCCCGCGCGTCGGTCGCAGCAGCCCCGTCATCAAGTTCATCAAGGTCGTCTTGCCCGAGCCGTTCGGGCCGACAAGGCTCGTGATGCCGGGCGCGATGGACAGGTTGACGCGGTTGACGCCAAGAATCTCGCCGTAGAATTTTGAGACGCCCTCGAAGACGATCATCCCTTCGGCGTTCGTTGTCCGTATCGTCATTTGATCACTTCGTAAGCGCGGACTCTGCGCGCGAGCAGCAAGAGGCAGGCGAGGCAGACCAGAGCGACCGCTACCCAGCAGGCCCACAGCGGCGGCTCGCGCAACACGACATCGACAAACCTTCTGCCCCAAGCGTCCTCTATGTTAAAGCGACCCACCTCTCGCGTGAAGTTGCCGAAGAGGCCGCGCCAGATGTTCTTCATCAAAGCCGTAGGGCTGATCAAATTCCCCATCCGCGTTATAAACAGGCTGTTGACGATCTCGCCGAAGGCGGACGGGATAAAGAGCAATCCGAGCAGCGCGCCGCTCGCCACGACGCGCCACCGCACCAACGCCGAGATCGCCAGCGCGAGCAGCGCGAGCAGTACGATCCACGTCATGCTCCCGACGAAGATCGCCCCCGCCATCCACGAATTCGACACGCTCCAGCGCGCGCCTTCGAGATACGCTTGCAGGAGGAAGAGCAGAAGTCCCGGTGCCCACGTCACGAGCGACAGCAAAATAATGAGCACCGTCATCTTTCCGAGCACGTATTCGGCGCGCGAGAACGGGCGGCACAAATAGAGCGGCAAGGCGTTATTCGCCAGATCCCGCGAGACGAGCACGGGGCCGACGAGCACCGTGAGGATGAAGGCGAGCCAGCCTTGAACTTCGACGAAGTACTGGAAGAACGATGCGTTGATCGGCAACAACTCGCGCACGTTGATTTGCATGAGCGCGATAGCGTTCGTGTTGTGATGCAAGTAGATCAGAATCGCCGCGACGAGCGGGTAGATGAAGCACAGGCAGAAGACCGCGGTAAGGAACTTCGACCCGAACACGTCGCGCAGCGCGTAGCGCGGGAGGACGAGAAAGCGCGCCCACTCGGGCGTGAGCCTGCCTTCGTACTGCCGGTAGCTGTTTTCAAATACGGCCATTGCCGTTCCCTCCTTTGGCAACGCCGTTCTCTTCGCTTTCCATCGCCTTGAGGAAAATGTCTTCGAGCGAATCGCGCTTGTAGTTCAAGCGACGAATCTGAATCCGCCGCTCGAAGGCTAAACGGTAAAGGTCGTCGATCTCCACGCCGTCCTGCATCACAAGTTTTATGCGCCGCTCGCCGACAAGCGCGTACTCGCAGCCTAGTCCGCCGATCGCTTCGGCGAACGCCGCGCGGTCGCCCCCGCGCGTCTCAAGTTCGATGAACTTGCGGTTCGCTTTGCGCTCTTCATCGAGGTTGCAGTTGGCGGCAATGCGCCCGTCCTTCAAGACGAGAATTTCGTCGCAGCATTCCTCAACGTCGCGCAACAGGTGTGACGAGAGCAGGATGTGCGCCCTGCCGCTGTCGCGTATCTCCTGAATAAGGCGGATCATGCGCCCCCGCGTCGGCGGATCGAGTCCGTTCGTCGGCTCGTCCAGAATGATCAAACGCGGCCCGTGCACGATAGCTTGCGCGAGTTTTGCGAGTTGCTTCATGCCGAGCGAATAGGTGTCAACCGAGCGGTAGCGGGCCTCGCCCAGCCCGACGTAGAAGAGGGCTTCGTGCGCGCGTTCGAGCGCCGCATCGGAAGGGATGCCGGAGAGTTCGCCCATCAGCCGGACGAAGCTGACGCAAGACATTTTGGCAATGAACGAATCGCGCTCCGGCATATAGCCGACCGCGGCGCGGAGGCTCTTGGCATTCGTTGCGATGTCTTCCCCGAGTATGCGCACCGTGCCGGAGCTAGGCGCGTGAAAGCCGAGCAGCGTGTGGATGAGCGTTGTCTTGCCCGCCCCGTTCGGGCCGAGCAGACCGACGGCGCGACCCTTGACCGACCCGCTCAAATCCTTCAGGATCGCCCGCCTGCCGAACGTGACACTCAAACCGTTGAGTTCGATGACAGGGTTCATAAGCTGATGTGACTTCCTACGATCTCAAGCGTAAGGGGGGTTAAATAAAATTGTGTGGGCAGAGGACTCGTCCTCTGCCCATGCGTTTCGCCGTTAAAGCAGACAGGGGGCGAGACCCCCACCTGTACTTCCCTTCATCATCGCGTTGAGTTTCCCGACTTCACCGCTTCCGTTCGTTCTTCTCACCCATCGCGTTCATCAGAATATTTTGCATCGTGAGCGAGTTCGGCAGACCGAGCAGACTGTCGGGACTTAACCCGAACGGCCCGCCTTCGGTGTTCGCCGCGAGCGTGATGCGGTCGCCCTGCGCGTAAGCGTAGACCAGAGTCGGCGGCATCTCGGCGGCGGCGGCGAGCGTCCCTCGCTGACCTTCAGGCGCGCGCTCCGCCAACGGGCGAAGGACGGGCGCGAGGTCGTGGTAGAGAATCGCGGAGAAGTTAGCGTTCCCGTCCTCCGGCATCGTCTCTCTAAAGCGCGGCGAACGCAAGAGAGTGTTGCCGGTTTCGCGGTACTGCAAGGCGCGGCCCAGCAGCGCGCGGCGCGGCGTGACGACGAGGTAGCCGTTCACAAAGGTGTAGTGCACTTCGAGTCCGAAATCTGCTGAACGCAGGGTGTAAACCGTGCGCCCGCCTTCGGTCGTGTTGTCCCAGTTCAACCCGCCCTTGCCGCTCAGTTTCGCCCAGCCGTTCAGCCTCTCGACCACGCGCTCAAGCGACCCCTGCAAGTGCGCTTGATCGTTCACTTCAAGGATCATCTTCCATGAGGGGGTCGGGAGCAGCGGGCCGTCAATGGCGAAGGCGAACTCGCCGCCCAGGGGCGCGGCCAAGTCGCGCCGGACATCGATGCCCTGCTGCGCTTCAATGTCGCGCAGTTGGCGGCGCAGGTCGGGCTGCACCGTTTCGAGGAAGTCGAGCAGATCGTCAACCAGCAGCGCGGGTTCTTTGACTACGAAGGCGGTCGCCACGTTCGCGTCTGGCGAGACGAACTCAAGCGCGCCCATCGCCCCCGGCGCGGCGAGCCACGAGGCGATCCCGCGTCGCGGCTCGCTGAAGGTGAGCACGGCGCGGCTCTGCGTCTTCTCGTTCAAATCCTTCTGCTCGACGACGAGGTGTTTCAGGTTCGTCAGTCCGAGTCGGCGGAAGCCTTCGCCACGCTCCGCGCCGCCCGGAAGATTTCCGTCCTCGCGCGCGATTTGATTGACGAGTTTTTCTAGGTCGGCGGCGACCACAAGCCCCGCGCCCTCACGGTAAACTTCAGCCAATCGCGTGTGGAAAGACGTTCCGACGAAGCGGCTCGCGCCGGTGTTGTTGAGCGTCGTCGCAAGCTGACGCAAATTTTCGATCTGCGGAGACGCGGCGAAAAGATCGTTGCGAACCCAGATGAAGATTTCACCATGTCCGGGAGCGCTGCTCGATTGTGTGGCCGCCGCGAGCGGATCGTCAACGATGCGAATCGCCGGGCTGTTCCTGCCTTCGCGGGCGAACTGGGCGACCTGACTTTCAAGGTACGGGCGGAAATCAGCCGCGTTCTTCAACTCACCGAGAACGAGGATGTTGCCAGGCTCGTTTTTCTCGTCCAGTCCCGCGCTGACGACGATCTCGTCGCCGAGGTGCGCGCCGAACTCGCGCACGCGTTCAATGATCTGATCGGCCCCCGCGCCCCGCCCTTCGTTCTTCCACCACTCTTTGAGCGCGGGATTCTGGTTGATGCACTCCTGCATGATGCGGTGCGAGTCGGCGAGCCTCTGGCTCAGATTAGGGAGCGTGATGTAAAGGATCGTGCCTTCGGGCACGAGGTCGAGGAAGCGCGAGGAGTAGCGCACGCCGGGGCGCGGGACTCTCGCGTTGATGTCCTGCCGCAGCCTCGTTAACTCCGCGGCGAGTTGCGTGTAGCGGGCGGCGTTGCGGCTCCAAGCGACTTCCTGCGTGAGCGGGACGGTTTCGAGGCGCGCGTTGGTCGTCACCTGATCGCCGGGGTGCAACACGTCGTCTTTGCCGGCATGATTCACGTGCACTTCGCCTTCGACGACTGAGACGCGCGATCCCTTCGTGCCGCTGCCGACGAAGAAGATCGTGCCCGTCACGGAGACGAGCGAATCCGACGTGGCGACGTAGAGATGGCGTTCGCGCTGCTTCGCCGCCTCGACCGCCACGTCGCCGCGTTCGAGTTTGACGGTAACGCCCTTCATGTTCTCTGTGATCGAGACCTCGCTGCGCTCGCGCATCTCGATGAGCGATCCGTCCGCGAGGCGCAACACGGCGTTTGAACCTTTGGACGTTCGCACGCGCTCGCCCTTCTGAATCTGCTCGCCCGTCCGGAGCGCGCGGCTCTCCGTTTCGGAAACGCGGTAAAGATCGCCGTCCGCACTCTCGACGGTCGCGGCGAGCGTTCTGCCGGAGAGATCGAGGCGCTCGACGAAGAACATCGCGGCGAGTCCGAAGCACAGCAGCAGCCCGGCGGCGATGCTCCAACGCCACGCCGGGGCGAACGACGTTTGCCTCGCTGGCGCGGGTTTCACTTGCGTCGCGCGTGCCGCCACTCGCGGCTCGCCCGTGCGCGCCGCCTTCAAAGCCTTGCGACAGGGAATGCACTCGTGCGTATGATCTTCGAGCAGCAGAGAGCGCGCCGGCGAAAGCTCTCCGCGGAGGTAAGAAGGGATGAGCGATTGGTAATCCGCGCAGCCGCCGAGCCGTTTGGCGGCTGCGACGGAGGCCGGGGAGTCAATTAACATCTCGCCCGCCGCTTGCCCGGAGACGCGCGCCCAGACGCGCGAGGCCGCATCATTCACCGCCGACTGATCAAGGCGCTCGTCGCGGACGCCGGCCACAACTTTGTCTAAAATGGCGTTAAGCTCTTTTCTGTTACGCTTCATGATTGTTTCTCCAAAAACTGTCCGATCTCACGGCGGAGGCGCGTGCGCGCGCGGTGAAGTGTGACGGCGACGACCATTGGCGAAGTGCCGAGGAGTTCGGCGATTCCGTTGTTGTCGTAGCCTTCAAAGTAGCGCAGCGCGAAGACGGTCGCGGCGCGCTCGCCGAGCTTCGCAACTGCATGGCGCAAGAGCGCGCGCAACTCGCGGTCGGCGTGCTCCTCCTCCGGATCGAAGTTCTGGTTTTTCAACTCCTGCGTGGATTCCACCGAATCGAACGAAACCAAGCGCGCCCGCCCGCGCCCGCGCACGAGGTCGAGCGCGGCGTTGACGGCGGCGCGATGCAGGTAGCCCGCCGGATTTGGCGCAAGATCGGGCGTCTCGGCGTTCGAGGCCAGACGTAAAAAGATTGTCTGAAGAACGTCCTCCGCGTCCGTCACACTTCCCGTGATGCGATACGCGACGCGGAAAACCTGCTCGTGGTGATCGCGGAAGAGTCTCTCAAGTTCGCCCGCCCCCTCCGCCGTGGGGACGGCCCTCAAGCGGGTCGTGGTAGCTGCAATTGATTGCACGTCGTTCTCCTTCACACCGTCACTACACATATAACGCGCCCCGCAGCGGATTATTAACAACACTGAAAAATTTATTTTATTCGTTAACGATAAGGGCTGAAGTCTGACACATCCATAAAACGGCTTCCAAGTTGAGCTTACTTTGATGATCAAGCAACTGCCACAGGCTGTCATCACGCATGAGCAGTTCAACGACGCTTTTGAGCATGCTCAACTCAGAGCGTGCCGTGCGGCGCGAGCGCACTCGCCGCAACCAACTATCACGTCGCGCCTCCGATTGAAGTACGCAGCCCATTTTCGTCAGGACAGCGACGGCCATCGCCACCAGCGTAAACACCTGCGTCCATGCTTTGAGGCAACGCAGGCATTTCGCGTCACGAAAGCCTTCTTCACAGGTGAAGCGCCGCGCGTACTCTTGCGCCATCCCATCAGCCGACAAGTTGCGGTTCGACAACAAGTGCCAGATGCCCCACCGCCCGTGCTGATCGCGCGCTCGCGTCTGCACCAGAAAAAGGTGTCGCGGGTCGTCCGCCGTGTACCAGACTCGTCCCCATGCCCGTCTGCGCTGATTCTTCGTCCAGCGCAAGGAGTCGAGAATGCGCCATCTGTCTTCGACCCGCACCGTGTAGTTCGATTTGGTGCGGATCACATAAGAAACACCAAGTTCATTGAGCAAATCGAGCAAAGCGACATCGGCGAACCATCGGTCTGCCGTCAGTACAAAGCATCACCGGGCCACGCCACACAAAACATCGGCAAAGAGTGCACGGACGAACTCGCGCTCATACATGCTCATCCGCCTTTTTAGTTCCGCGTCACGATAGGCGCGCCAGTAGAGCGGGACGCCGCACCGCCCAACGTTGAGAGAAGCGACCAGCAGATGCTGCGAGTCTTCAACCGTCCAATCGAGCGCGAGGCGCACATAACCTTCCACGGGCAGACGCCCGACCAGCGCACGGGCATGCGAGAGCGCCAACTCTTCGGTCTCAAGCCGTCCGTTGTGGAGCAGGCGAGAGAGACGTTTACTGGTCGCCTCGAAGTTCTCAAAGAATCTAGCAAGCACTGCTTGGCAGCACGTCCGGACGTTGAGGAGCGCGAGCACGAAATCACAGACGGCTTTCTGTTGATGTCCATGTGCGTCAGGCAAAACGAGGCTGATATACTCGCCGAGGCAAGTGGAAAGAGAGTTTTGATTCATCGCAGAAACAATGCTCTCACACGAGGTGAACTTGTGACCACTCGCTTAATTTTTCAAATGTGTCCAGACCTCAACGATAAAGGATAAGGGGGCAACGAGAAATTCAACCTCTACGCCGTCAACCCTAATGAGCAACCGCCGAGCGGGGCGGAAGTCCCCGCCGCGTGAAATCTAACCAATTCGGAGAAGGTCAGAACCATAGGTTACAACGTGCCGCGCACCGAGCCGGACGCAGTCTACGTCGGCCTAAATGACCGTGACCCGGCGTGGCACGATCTGTATAAACTCAAAATCTCGACGGGCGTGAGGTGGGGCGTCAATAGTGGACGCCAAGTGACGTTCATGCTGCGGCTCGCTGCCGCATGAACTGTTGCGGATAGGCGGCCGGCGACAAGTAGCCGAGCCGTGTCTGCCGCCGCTGTCGGTTGTAGAACAAATCAATGTACTCTGTGATCTCGCGCTCGGCCTCCGCCCGCGACTGGTAGCTGCGACGATGCACGAGTTCTGTTTTCAGCGTTCCCCAGAAACTCTCTATGGGCGCGTTGTCATAACAGTTACCCTTGCGGCTCATTGTCACCCACATCTCGTGTTGAGCTAACAACGCCTGATACTACGTGGCTGCAATACCGCGAGCCGAGGTCAGAGTGATGAATCAGACCCTTTGCCGGGTGGCGCGCCCTAACCGCTTGCGCCAACGCCCGCACCACCAAATTAGTCGTCATTCTCTGCCCAAAGCTGCGCCCGACGATCTCACTGGCGAACAGGTCTTTGATCGCCGCCAGATAAAGCCATCCTTCCGCGGTCGGCACATCGTGATGTCTGAAGTCCAGACTTCATTAGGTCGTATCGCCGTGAAAGATTGCCCCGGCAAGTTGGGCGCGCCCGGCAACCTGTGGCTTGAGTCCGTGGTCGTCACTCGAAATCGCTTCTGCTTCCGCACGCACCGCAAGCCCGGTTCGCGCCGCACGCTTTCGACCGCACTGAGAGTGACAATGAAGCCGTCCGCCGCGAGTTTACGCTGCCAACGCAGCGCGCCGTAAGTTGAGCGCGTGCGCCGCCTGCGCCGCGACGCATAACCGCGCATGTCGCCGCGCTCTCGGCGATGGCTCTCTTGTGAGCCATGCATAGTAGCCGCTCCGAGAGACCTACCACACGCAACATAAAAGACGCACCGGGTACTCTCGTCGCAGCTTTTTCATCAGCGCGTACTTTACCGCGACTCGCCGGGAAAGTACGCCGCCGATTTTTTAGAATGTCGCGCTCCATTCGCAGTTCGGCTACCTCACGCCGCAGCCGCGACAACTCGGCCTGCGCGTCCGTCACCGCGCGACGGGGCGCGATGGCCAAGCGGCGCGCCGCTTCGGCGATACTCAAGCCATCGCGTGTAATCATCTCGACGGCTTGCTGGCGGAACTCGTTGGTATAAACTTGTCTGGGTAACATCTCCATCGTGGACTCCTCCCATCAAAATGCTAATTCCATCGCTTGATGGCGTCCACTTTTCGTAGCCTACCTCAACCCGGTGCGCGCCAAAGAAATCGTAACATAGCCGCGATGCCTGTCGCACGTGTGCTATACTCTCCTGAAATAAATAACAATCTGATGAACGCACTGCTTGAACTATTCAAGGCGGAGTTGTATGCAGATAGGCATTGACGCTTCCAATCTCCGAAGCGGGGGAAGTCTCACACATCTATCAGAGCTATTAAGTGTCGCGCGTCCCGAAATGCACGCCATAACGCGCGTTTTCGTCTGGGGGGGGAAAGAGATTCTGGGCCGTTTGCCGGAGCGCAAGTGGCTGGAGAGCGTTTATGAGCCGATATTGGACGGGCCTCTCCCCGTGCGAGTCTTATGGCAGCAGACGAAATTATCGCGTTTAGCTCGAAAGGCGGCTTGTGATCTATTGTTCGTTCCCGGCGGCACGTATCTCGGTGACTTCCGCCCCTTCGTCACCATGTCACGCAATATGCTGCCCTTCACTCCTTCTCAAGTAAGGCTCTACGGCCTGTCTGTAATGCCGTTCAAGTTCTTACTGCTGCGCCTCAGTCAGGCGAGAACCTTTCGCAATGCCGCCGGGACGATTTTTCTAAACGATTACGCGCGAAGGCACATCATCGAGCAGGTGGGAACACTCAACGGCCCCTACGCGGTTATTCCTCACGGCGTTTCGGGACGATTCCGCGCGCCCCTGAAGGCGCAGAAGGAACTGGGTGCTTATTCGAAAAGTGCGCCGTTTAAGTTGTTATACGTTTCGACGGTAGACGCTTACAAACATCATTGGCATGTCGCCGAGGCAGTTACAAAGTTAGTGCGAAAGGGTGTCCCTGTTACCTTAGAACTCGTCGGGCAAGCGCGCCCGGCATCTCTGAAGCGCCTGCGGAGAGTCGTCGAGCGCCTAAAGGCAGAGGATTATATTCATTACCGTGGCCCGATTTCTCATGCCGAGTTGCCGATGATCTACTCACGCTCGGACGCTTTCGTCTTCGCGTCTAGTTGCGAGAATCTACCGAGCATACTGCTGGAAGCTATGAACGCCGGTCTGCCCATCGCCTGCTCAAATAAAAGCCCGATGCCGAACATTCTGGGCGATGGCGGCATCTATTTCAATCCTGAAGATTCTGAAGAAATAGCGGCTGCCTTAGAGCAATTGATCGTTTCGCCGGAGGCGAGAGAAAAATACTCTTTGAGTTCATCCGAGCAGGCTCGGCGATACACATGGGAACGCTGTGCCAACGAGACTTTTTCATTCTTAGAGGAGATCATCCATTTAAGGCGCGAATTGGCCTGAAAGCAATCGGCGGTGCGGAGACGACTTACTCATCACGCCGCAGCAGTACGGCTTAATGAGGGAAAGACGGTCGAGTTCCTCACGGCGAAAGGTCGGGTGATCATCGCCACGGCGCTGATACAAGTGGCCGCTCGTTGTGAAGCGAAAGTTGTCTTCATCGAGGCACACTTGACCTGCCGCAACTAAACTCATTTGGCACCGCTCCTGAGATAGGGGACAGCAGAATGGAAAATAGCTCAATCAAGCGCATCATCAACGAGAGACTGCGACTTAGAGGCCAGCGACTTGACCTCTTCTCATCGCGCGGGTGGCGTCTGATTGTCGGGGCGGCACTGCTCCATGTCGTATTAGCGGCGGGCTTGTTCGTGGTCGGTCGGGCGCAGGTCGCCCCGATCCTTGTTGACCGCGACGGGATCATGGAGTCCTTCGCCAAGGACAGCTACGACTACCGGCGGGAGGCGCTCGGTCTGTCAGGTCTCCTGAATGCAAGCGACCCCGGAACAGAGACCGCAGAAACCGAGCACGCGCACGTTAAAGTGCTCTCCCTTGAGTTCGCCATCTTTGGTCGTCTCCTCGGTTACAGCATCCTGAGCGCGGAGCCATTCAATCTTTTCTGTTACGTCGCGATCCTGAGCCTCGTCATGATGCTCGGACGTGAAATGGGCAGCAAGCGAATCGGCCTGTTCGCGGCGGGGATCGTCGCGCTGTGGCCGACTTTTCTCCTGCACACCATGCAGTTTTTAAAAGACCCCCCTTTCATCGCCGCCGCTCTCGCCTTGATCCTGATTGTGATGACGTGGCTGACGAGAACCTACAGTTGGAGCAAGGCTGTCATCTCAGGGGCGGCGTTGGCAGTCACGGCGGGGTTGCTCCTGCTCATCCGCATAAAGTTCTCAGGGTTCATCTTCGTCATCGTCTTCTTCGGGTTTGGTTGCCTGATCGTCCGCCAGTTACTCGAAAGGCGCGTGCTGTACTGGAATCTGATCTGCCCTGCGCTGATCTTGACCGTGGCAGTGCCCACCGCTTTTTACCTGACCGCCACTAATCAGAAGCTCAAACGATACCCTTCTGACCAGAGCGGTTCAAACAAATCTAGCGCCGTTGACGGAAAGCAATTATCCACGTTGATCTCCTATGGGGGGCGCACCTCCTTCAAGACGAAGACGCCTTCAACTTACGCGCCATGGCTGTCCGAATCGGCTGAAACTGTCGCCCAGAGAATCGGTGCCACTCGTTATAATTTCAACATCAGTTACCCGGAGTCTGGTTCCTCAATAGATCGTAATGTCGAGTTTAAGAACTTCAAAGACCTGCTTCTTTATCTGCCGCGCGCCCTTGCAATCGGACTCTGGGCACCCTTTCCCGACATGTGGGTCGGTGCTGGCAAGCGTGTGGGCAGCGCGGGAAGGTTATTGTCCGGCGCGGAAACTTTGCTCATGTATCTGTGCGAGTTGCTGGCGCTCTTGACTCTCTGGCGTGCGCCGCGCGATCTCGCTAATTGGTTGCTGTTATCAATCTCCGCGTTCGGAGTAACTGCGCTCGGTCTGGTCGTCTCCAACGTCGGCACGCTGTACAGAATACGCTATCTCTTCTGGATATTGCTGATTATTCTGGGCGTGAAGGGTTTGGAAAGCATCTTGGCGAGGCGGAGGGCGGGGCGGTCTGTCCCGCCGCAAGGTAAACCGTCGGAGAGCTTGTCACGAAATGAGGCCGGAGTTCAAAGAGCGAATAGAAGATTGGCGGCCATCGTGATGTCAGTGTGCGTCGTCGCCTGCGCTGCTTGCGCGTCGTGCGGCGGTTCGGCAGTTGCGTCAACCGGGGCGCTGGATTTCACTCTCATCAATCTTACCGGCTCAACGATTCGTGCGGTTTACGTCTCTCCGCACGATTCGGCAGGTTGGGAGGAGAATGTTCTCGGTCAAGACAAATTATTCAACGGCGAAACGGTTAAGATCAGATTCAGGCCGGAGGAGCAGTCCGTGGTGTGGGACCTACGGGTGGAAGTTAGACGCCGGAGCACCGCCGAGTGGAAGAATCTCAACTTGCGCGAAATCTCTAAAATTACGCTTCGTATCGGCGAGGGCCAGAATGTTGTGATGGCCGAGGCCGAGTAACTTTGTCATCCTCGACATCGGCATCACCGCACCGGGCCGCGAAAGACTCATTCCTGATCTCCCGGCTTTCGCAGGAGGCGGTTTTCTTCAGATACGGCCTGACCGGGCTGGCGCTCGCAATGAGGGCGTATTTGGCCACCAATTTCCTAGTCCGGTTTTTAGTTTTGGAGAAGGCCATCTCGCAAAAGTTATCTTGAGAAATGCTCGTGATCTCAATGGCTGGTGAGTGAAGGGGAAAGGGCTTGTATATTCTCGGCATTAACGCATACCACGGTGACGCCTCGGCGGCCATCGTTTGCGACGGCGAGTTAGTGGCCGCCGCCGAGGAGGAACGCTTCAACCGGCACAAGCACTGCGCGGGGTTCCCGGCTGACGCGATTACGTACTGTCTAGCTGCCGCCGGCATTTCTCTCGCGGAGGTGGAGCACATCGGCATCTCGCGTAACCCTGCGGCGCATCTGCCTCGGAAGATTCTCTACGCTGTGGCGCAGTCGGCGAAGAGTCTCGGTACGAGTAATAAGATCGGTTCCGCCTCGGAGCAAGGGGGGCGGAGCATCTTCGGAGCCATCAACGAGCGCATCGCAAACGCGGCGAAGGTGCGCGATCTCAAGGCGGAGATGGCGAGTCGTCTCGGCGTCGAAAGGAAAAGCTTGAAGGCGAAGTTCCACTACGTCGAGCACCACAGAGCGCATCTGGCAAGTTCCTTTTTCGTATCACCGTTCGAGCGGGCGGCGCTGCTCTCGCTCGATGGATTCGGTGATTTCATCTCGACGATGTGTGGCGTAGGGCAGGGCAACTCGGTTAAGGTTTTAAGTCAGGTAGAGTATCCGCACTCGGCTGGCATCATCTATACGGCGACGACGCAGTTCATAGGCTTTCCACATTACGGGGACGAAGGGAAGGTCATGGGTCTCGCGCCCTACGGGGTGCCAAGGTACGCGGATGAGTTCCGCGATATGATTCGGACTGAGAAGGGCGGGCGCTTTCGCCTGAACCTCGACTACTTCCGGCACCACACGGGGGGCGTTGAGATGAATTGGGAAGAGGGATCGCCCGTCATCGGACGCATCTTCTCTGACGAGTACGTCAAGCGTTTCGGGGCAGCGCGCCTGCCGGGCGAGCCTCTAACGAAGCGCGAATGCGACATCGCCGCGAGCCTTCAGCAGAGGCTTGAGGAGGTCGGCTTTCACATTCTCAATCACCTGCACGAGCAGACCGGCCTTACGAATCTAGGTCTCTCTGGCGGCGTCGCGCTCAACTCGGTGATGAACGGTAAGATACTTTTGCATACGCCCTTCAAGCGCGTCTTCGTGCAGCCCGCAGCGGGCGACAGCGGGACGGCCATCGGCGTCTGCTTCCACATCTATAACGGAATACTCGACCGCCCCCGCTCGTTCGTGATGGAGGGCGCTTACACCGGCCCCGAGTTTTCCGACGAAGAGATCCGTGTAGAATTGGAGCGGGGCGGCCACGCCTACGAAAGCTACACGGAGAGGGAAACCTCGCGGCGTGCGGCGCAGGACATCGCCGACGGAGCCATTGTGGGCTGGTTTCAGGGGCGCATGGAGTTCGGCCCGCGCGCGCTCGGCAACCGCTCGATCATCGCCGATCCGCGCCGCGCCCGAATAAAGGAAGTACTCAACGAGCGTATCAAGCGGCGCGAGCCGTTCCGCCCATTCGCGCCCTCCATTCTCGCAGAGCGCGTCGGCGACTACTTCGAGCAGATACACCCAGCGCCGACGATGCTCATGGTCTATCAGATCAAAGAGGAGAAGCGCGCCGTGATCCCGGCGGTCACACACGTTGACGGCTCGGGGCGGCTTCAAACCGTCTCACGCGAAATCAACCCGCGCTACCATCGGCTCATCTCCGACTTCTGCGACTTGACGGGAGTGCCCGTCGTCTTGAACACTTCCTTTAACGAAAACGAGCCGATAGTATGTACTCCGAGCCACGCGATCAACTGTTTCCTGAAGACCCGCATGGACGTGCTCTACCTCGGTAATCACGCCCTGCGTCGAATTGGTCAGGGATGGGCCGGAGCGCGTCGTCTCTCGCCAGCGCGAACCGGGCAAGCCGTGACTGGAGTGGTGAAATGATCATGGAGTATCGGTGACCGGCTATGTGTAAGACCTAAATCGAGGAGACGGGCATGGGAGATAACGAAAGCTAATGAACTCCGAACACAAAAATAAACGCCTCTGCGTGACGGGCGGGCGCGGCTCCTTGGGGGGCCGGGGGTATGGGCGGCGACGCGCCAAACGGTGGGTTTAGTGCGAGCGGTTTGATGAGAGTTTACGGTGCACCGTGGGGCGCGCTGAGATTGCTTAAAAGCAGAATCTCACACAGGCAGGAACTAGAAGTGCGCCTCTTAATCCTCAGTCAATTCTTCTACCCGGATCACTCAGCCATCAGCCAGTTGATGACGGATCTCGCCGAAAGTCTGGTCGAGCGCGGGCTGAGTGTGACGGGGCTGGCCGGGCGCGGTCGCTACAATGGCGGCCAGGCGCTCCCGCCGCGTGAAGAGTATAGGGGAGTCTCCGTCGTACGCGCGTGGGCTACGAGTTTCGGCAAGAGTTCAAGCACGGGACGGCTGGCCGACTACTTCACCTTTTACGTGGGCGCGACTTGGAAGTTGCTGACGCTGCCCCGGAACGACGTTGTGATGGCGCTCACGACGCCCCCTCTGATCGGCCTCCTCGCGCTCCTCGTTTGCCGCCTCAGAGGCATGAAGCTCATCGCGCTCGTCGAGGATATCTATCCGGATGTCGGCGTCGCGCTCGGCACCTTCAGGGAAGGAAGCTTCCTGACGCGGCTGCTTGACCGCCTGAACCGCCTTACCCTCTCCCGTGCCGACCGCGTCATCGTCCTCAGCGATTGTATGCACACGAGGGTCACAGCCAAAATCGGCCCCGGCTCCGAAGAGCGGATAGACATCATCCACAACTGGGCTGACGGTGAGATAATTCGCCCTCTCGCGCCGGGCGAGAGAAACCCCTTCGTCGAGGGGCAGGGCTTACAAGACCGCTTCGTCATCCAGTTCTCCGGAAATTTCGGGATGGTGAACGACTTCGACACGCCGC
>CAXTRQ010000007.1:53468-66040 GCA_964246705.1 uncultured Pyrinomonadaceae bacterium | reverse complement strand
AGTTTCCTAAGACTTTAATTAAGACTAATACTGAGAATGATGATGATGAGGCGTTCGCGGAGCTATGCAAGCTGCTCAGTGAGATCACGAAAGAACTGACTGGAAAAGCGCCTCTACCTTCAGAGTCTCAACGCTGGCGCGAGTTGGGCGAGGTTCTTTTGACCGAGTTGAAAATTGCCGCCGCGCGCACGACCGTCTCGTCCGTGCCGTCTTTCCTGACTGAGCATCTACGCCGTCGTCTCTGGAAAGTAGATAAAAAACAAGGTAGGGAAATGAACGGCGTCGTGGAGACAAAGGCGGTTACAGATGAGCAGATAAGCAATTGTCAGGATTGTGGCGGCACAGGATTTTACTACCCGGAAGGCTACGAAGGCGGAGTCGCAAAGTGTAAACATGAACGGAGAGGAAGTCCGAAAGAATAAACAAAAGCCGCGCTCCATTGATTTTCGAGGCGAGTGGCGAAATTTGAAAGAGCCAACGTCTCTCTTTTCATCGAGATAAGCAAAAGGTATGAATAACGAGAAAGCGCAGATAGTTGTGACAGAGCCGATTCGTGTCAGCATCTTCAATCAGGTTTACAGTCTGCGGTCTCACGACGATCAGGAGCGCGTTAAGCATCTCGCACAATTCGTTGACGAGCGGATGCGTCAAATTGCATTGCTCGCGCCAAACCATGATGTCGTTAAAATCGCTGTGCTGGCGGCATTGAACATTGCGGATGATTTCCAGCGGATGAAAGAACTCTACGAGAAAGAGCAGTCTTCAAAGTTGCAGGCTGTGGAAGGCCATCAGGAGCCGCCGAGAGATGTTGAGACGAATCAACAGGAGAGCAAGCAACAATCGTGGTATGAAGACCTTTTCGATTCAGGGACAGCGGCGCGTAAGAACGACGAACGATTGAGCAGTCTGATCTCTTCAAAACTTCAGATGCTACGGCAACCGAATCAGGACTCTTTGACCATCGAGGCTGAAGAGGAAGGGGATTGAAACACGCGCAGGTGTTACTCGTGCATGTCTTTCGCCAACCTCTCAATCAGACGGTATGCTTGTCTAACTTTGTTGATAATTTAGGCTGAAACAATCCACCTTCAAGCGGCGAGCCACCGAATATTAGTCCTCCGAGCTAAACGATTCCCTACATTGCGCCATAAGTTTTCGTTCGGTTTTTGCCTCTCGATGAGAGATGATGAGGTATATGATGCAGCCTTTGAAAGACAGTGTGGCGGTCGTGGCAGGCGCGACGCGGGGCGCGGGAAGAGGCATCGCGCGGGGGCTGGGTGAAGCGGGCGCGACGGTTTACTGCACAGGGCGAAGCGTGCTCGGCAACCCCTCTCCATATCGCCGACCGGAGACGATTGAGGAGACCGCAGAGCTTGTCACAGCCTCCGGGGGCTTGGGGATTGCGGTTCGCGTAGATCACACAGTCGAGACGGAGGTGCAGGCTCTCTTTGAACGAGTCGACGGCGAACAGGGGCGCATAGACGTGCTGGTAAACTGCATCGCTGGCGAAGACCCTGTCTTGGGAGGGTGGACATCTTTTTGGAAGACGGATTTGAGGAACAGCGACACGGTGTTCAGACAGGCGTTGCTCTCGCACGTTATCACCGCGAAATACGCTGCGCCATACATGATTCGCAGACGCAGCGGCCTCATCGTGGAGGTGACCGAAGGCGATCTGCTGTTTGGCGGCGGCAACGTCTTACATGACCTCGTGAAGTCGTCGCTGAAGGGGCTGGCCGTCAGGGTGTCTGAGGAACTTCGCAAACATCGCGTGGCCGCCATCGCCATCACGCCGGGATACTTGCGTTCGGAGACTATGCTGGAACGCTTCGGCGTCACAGAGAAGAACTGGCGCGAGGGCGGAAAGAAGGACAAAAACTTTCTCGAATCCGAGTCGCCACTTTTTCTCGGCAGAGCCGTCGCCGTGCTCGCCGGAGACCGGAATGTGCTCGCACGTTCCGGCGACCTCACAAGTTCTTGGGAGTTGGCGCGGGAATATGGATTCACGGACGCCGACGGCCGCCGTCCCGATTGGGGCAAGCACGGGGAAGAGCATGTTATCCCCGAACTAAAATGGTTGCGAGAATCGCTTAGACGACACGTTGACTGGCTTGAGAAAATGTTGCGCCGCGCGAAGCAATCTTTGGGAGAGGAATAAGAAAAACCGACGTGGAAGCGTTATCGCCGGAGTTTTAACTTGCAGAGTCGGAGACGAGGGCGCGTTGAGAAAACGCCTCGCCCTGATTTTTTTTCGCTCCGTCACGGGTTCGCACCTATCCGTCACATATAATTTTGGAATGTTTCTGCTGAAATCTATAATCCCTTTTATCAACATCGGGAATGTGCAATGCGAAGCATTTCGATTGCTCTTGAATTTAAGATTACATCGCAGCCTTACGTGGTCGCTCATCCGTCCTGAATAGCTCTGACGAACCTCGCAACGATGCGTCCATGAACTGTTTCTCAAAAACTCCGAGAGCGCGCGCCGTGCGGCGCGAAGGGGCGTTAATCTTTTTATCCGCCGGACACGTATTAAGCTCACGAAAAAGGTTTGAGCTAGTCCGCACCTTGAAACCCTTCTAAACTTAACTTAAGGAGATTTTATGCGTTCATTCAATCGAAGAACAATGATTGTTTTGATCGTCGCCCTCTCACTCGGCGTGGCTGTGATACCCCAGCGGGCGGCGAGTCCGAGCAAAGGATTCGATGTGTCGAATCTCGACACAACATGCAAACCCTGCGACGATTTTTTTCAGTACGCCAACGGCGGCTGGCTCGCCAAGAATCCGATCCCTGCGGCCTACTCGACGTGGGGCAAATTCAACGAACTTGCAGAGACTAACAGAAACACGCTGCACGAGATTCTCGAAGATTCCGCGAAGAACACGAAAGCGCCTGCGGGCAGCAACGAGCAGAAGGTCGGTTCTTTCTACGCCAGTTGTATGAACGAAGCGCAGATCGAGGCCGACGGACTGAAGCCGCTCGCGCCTGAGTTGGCGCGCATCGAGAAGGTTAAAAACCTGCAAGACTTGCAGGACGAGGTGGCGCATCTGCACGGCTACGGCATCAACGTGATGTTCGATCTCAGTCCTTCGCCCGACTTGAAAGACAGCACCGTGAACATCGCCATCGCCGAGCAGAACGGTCTGGGGTTGCCCGACCGCGACTACTACTTCACGGACGACGAGAAGTCGAAGCAGGTTCGCGCCGAATATGTGAAGCACATGACGACGATGTTCACGCTGCTGGGCGACGATGCGTCGAAGGCGGCGGCGAATGCCAAGACCGTGATGGGCATCGAGACGAAGCTGGCTGAATCCTCCTGGACGCGCGTCAAACTGCGCGACGTGCAGGCGCAGAACAACCGGCGGACGCCCGAACAGTTGAAAGCCATGACGCCGAACCTGTCTTGGACGAATTATTTCAAGAACATCAGCCTCGCTGTCCCGCGTGAAGTCATCGTCGCACAGCCGGATTATTTTCAGGCGCTCGACAAGCAGTTGACAGCTAACTCCATTGACGATTGGAAGACATACCTGCGTTGGCATCTCATCAACGCCGTGGCTTCTGATCTCTCAACGAAGTTCGTTGACGAATCCTTCAATTTTAGCGGGCGTGTCTTGCAGGGGCGCAAGGAACAGTTGCCGCGCTGGAAGCGTTGCGTTTCTTACACGGACGCGGGACTGGGCGAAGCTCTCGGACAGGTTTACGTCAAGAAAGCCTTCACGCCCGCGTCGAAGGCGCGCATGCAGGAGTTGATTAAAAATCTGATGACCGTGCTGAGAGGCAATCTGGCGGGCACAAGCTGGATGAGCGAAGCGACACGCCAGCAGGCCGTCGCCAAACTCGACGCCTTCGGTCAAAAGATCGGCTACCCGGACAAGTGGCGCGACTACTCCGGCCTCTCCGTTGATCGCGGCTCATATGTCATGAACGACCTGCGCGCGAGCAGTTTCGAGCGCCTCCGCAATGTCAACAAAATCGGCAAGTCGGTTGACCGTAACGAATGGGGCATGACGCCGCCGACCGTCAACGCCTATAACAATTTCTTCCAAAACGAGATTGTTTTCCCGGCGGGCATTCTGCAACCGCCGTTCTTCAACCCTGAAGCCGATGATGCCGTCAACTACGGTGCTATCGGCTCGGTCATCGGTCATGAAATTATTCATGGCTTCGACGACATCGGTCGGCAGTTCGACAAGCAGGGGAATTTCACCGACTGGTGGACGGCGGACGATTTGAAGAATTATCAGGGACGCGCGGAGTGCGTCGAAAAGCAGTTCTCAAGCTTTAAGGTGGAAGAGGGTGTCAACGTCAACGGCAAGCTCGTGCTCGGTGAATCCATCGCCGACCTCGGTGGCATCGCGCTCGCGTATGCGGCTTACCAGAAGTCTCTGGAAGGTAAACCGCGCCCGGAAAATATTGACGGCTTCACATCCGAACAGCGTTTCTTCCTCGGCTACGGTCAGGTCTGGGCGGAGCAGTACCGTCCCGAAGCGGCGCGGCAGCAAACCCTGACGAACGAACACCCGCTCTCGCGCTTCCGCGTTAACGGCCCGCTCTCGAACTTGCCGGAGTTTGCCGCCGCCTTCGGTTGCAAGCTGGGCGAGCCGATGGTGCGCGAAGCCGCCGAACGCTGCAAAGTCTGGTAGTCAACACATCGCAGGGGCGACAGCTTTGTAGCCCTGCGGGGCTAAAACTGTTACCCCTCCGGGGCTGCGCCGTCGTCGCGCCGAGGCTATTTCTCCAAATAGCCGCGAGTTAGATTTTAAGATAAGCTCTGATGCGCCTGCGTGTCAGAGCTTTTTTTTTGCTGCCCGGAAACTCACTTTCAAAACAGACGGCGAAGCATCGCCCGAAAATATTTTGGCCGCCGTGTGGGTTTATGCGAGGCGCTGGCGTCTTTAGAGATAGAAGCGCATGCGTGAGCTTTTAAAGATTGCACGGGACAGGGAATCGCACGAGGAGGTTTTTCTCGCGCGCTACGGGCGTCTGCGCCTGTGGGCTTTACAATTCTCGGAGAACAATCGAGAGCGGGCGGAAGATTTGGTGCACGATGCGTTCATCCAGTTCACTTTCCTGCGCCCCGATCTCGATACCATACGGAACCTCGACGGTTATCTCTACGCGATGTTGCGCAACCTCAATCTCTCGCAGGTGAGAAGACAGCAGCGTTTGCAAAACCGCACGCTTTCGATTCTCGACTACGACTCGGCAGAGACCAGCCTGCGCGCTGTTGACCCGCGCGGCCAGATTCGTTTGCAGGACGATTTACACCAGATTTGTCGTTACGCGTGCCTCCGCAAAGAGACTTCAAAAGCCGGGAGCGTGCTGATTCTGCGTTTCATGCACGGCTACTACCCGCGCGAGATTGCCCTCTTGATGCGAAGCTCGCGGCAGGTGGTGGAAGAACGCTTGCGCATCGCGCGCGTCGAGGCCAGACAGTTTCTCGAAAATCCTTCGGCGCTGCGCTTCATCGGCGACGCGGCGACGGCCCATGCCGCGACGGACGAGCCTGTATATGCACGGACGGCGGACGAACTGCTGCACGATCTGCGCCGGAGAATTTTTCAATCCTGCCAGAGCCTCTGTCCGGCGAGCGGCGATCTCTCGCGGCTTTATCAAAGCGAAGGCGACGATGGAGCGAGCGCGGTTGATTCTCTGACGCTCGCGCACCTCGTCAGTTGTTCGCATTGTCTCGATGCGGCGAACAAGATTTTGAAATTGCCGCTCCTCGCGGAGAGATACCCGACGGACACGCTCGGCACGGACACGCGCCCGAAAGACGGTCGGGGCGGCGGCGGAAGTGATGCGGGCGGCGCGGGTTCAGAGAGCGATTTGCGCCGTTGCCGGAAGCGAGCCAGAGATGTTTTTGAGCATCAGCCGCAGGAGTTGTGCGTCTCAATCAATGGTTACTTGATGGCGGTGCAGAAAATCGGCGCGGCGTTGAACGAGCAGACCATCAGCATCAACATCGCCGAGAAGATTGATTTCGTCGAGGTCTTCAGCGAGCAAGAGATTCGACTGCTCTTTCTCTCCGTGGACGAACTGCCTCCCGACGGGCCTTACGAGCGTTCGGCGCGCGTCACGCTCGGCGACGACCGCACGCTCGAAGCGACGCTCAAATTCAGTAGCCCTTGGCCGACCGTCCAGATTGTCTATCACAACCCACAACTTCGCGCCGCCGTCGCCCGGACGGAAAGCGCGTTAACGAGCGTAAGCGTGCAGACGCCACTGGTTGAAAATCCGCACACGCCAAATTCCGTCACAACGCTCGACGCCGCTTCGCGCGGAGAGCAGCGAGAACATGCAACATCTCCGCCCGTTCGACGCAGTATGTTTTTCCGCAACCTGTGGGCGCGACTGCTGCGCTGGTTTGGACAGGGAAGTTTTTGGCGGCGTCCGGGCGTGGTCAGCGCGGGGCTTGCTTTGCTGTTAGTCACGGCGTTGCTGTTGGTGCGGATGCACGTGCCAGCCGTCTCTGCGGCGGAGCTTTTGCGGCGTTCGACTGATATGGAAGAAGCGGGCGCAGCGAATCCTGAAATCGCGCTTCACCGCACAATCAATCTGGAAGAGCGCAAGGCGAGCGGTGGCAGTGTGATTGCGCGCCGACGAATCGAAATTTGGCAGAGCAGAGCGAACAAGGGCAGCCTGCATCGTCTCTACGACGAGCAGGGCAAGCTCATCAACTTTGTCGCCGTCGGCGATCAGCCGGCGACGGCTTCCGCGCGCAACAGCGAAACTGCGAACAACCCTGCCTCAAACAACGAGGTTGGAGCATTGCTTGACGCGGGCGACATCTGGCGCATTGAGGTCTCTGCCAAAAACTTCTCCGCGATGGCCGGGCGGGCAGAAGCGATTAAGATTGAAGATGGACTCGGCAGTTATCTTTTGAGCTACGAGCCTGCGCCCTCGACTCGTCCGTTGAAACTGCTCCGAGCCACTCTGAGATTGAATAAGGCCGATCTCCACGCGACGCAACTTTCGCTGCTCGTCGAGCGTGACGGCGAGGCGCGTGAGTATCGCTTTATCGAAACCGCTTTTGAGAGGCACGCCGTCAAAGATGTTCCACCCGAAATCTTCGAGAACGCGGACGCCTCCGCCGTGCGCGCCGTAGCGACGGCGAGTGTTCCGGCGGCTGAACATGTCAAAGCGCCGGAGAGTTCCGCGCCGCCTTCGACCATGGAAGAAACGGCGAAGGCTTCCGCAGAGCTTGAGATTGAGGTCGCTTACTTGCTCAATCAAATCAAGGCCAACCTCGACGAGCAGATGACTATGGGGCGGACTACAGGAGGAACGCTGCGTGTCGAAGCGCTCGTCGAAACCGAGGGGCGCAAAGAAGAAATTCTGCGCGCCCTCGTCCCCTTTCAAAACAACCCGGCGGTGATTATCAACATTCGGACAGTCGCGGAAGCGTTGAAACAACAGCGCAAAGAATCTCAAACTGATGCCCCGACCGAGCGCGAAGTTGAAGTCGCAACTCGTCGCATACCTGCCGACGCCGAACTGCGCCGCTACTTCAACGCGCGTCTGACGGGAGGCAATCGCGTCGAAGAGGAAATAGATCAATTCGCTGCCCGTGCGCTCAGCCGTTCGCGCCGCGCCCTGCTTCATGCCTCGGCTTTGAAACGGCTCGTCACCAGATTCTCGCCGGAAGAAGTGCGTGCGCTCGCGCCGGAGGCGCGAGGTAAGTGGCTCCAGATGATTCGTGAACACGCCAACGCCAGCCAGCGCGAAATCAATTCATTGCGCGCGGAACTTCGCCCCGTCTTCGGCGGCAATTCACCGGCGGGCGACGCGGGCGCGACGAAAGATGGTGCGAGTCCGAACGACGCGGCGGAACGGCTGCTTAGTCTGAGCTACGAGAATGACGAGGCCGTGCGCGCCGCTTTCACCATCTCGACGGGTGACCGGGCGGCGCAGATTAAGTCGGAGCGGTTTTGGCGTGCGCTCGGCAGCGCGGAAAAACTCGCGTCCGCAATTCAGAGAATGTACCAGCCCTAGAGAATTTCGAGCGCCCGTTCAGTTTGGCTTGAGCGGGTCTAAAAATTGGTCTTGCACCACCGCAGAGCGCAGAGGATGTACAGGGAGTTAAGATTTAAGATTTGAAATTTCAAATCTGAAGTTCTTCTTCGCGTCTTTGCGTCTTCAGCGCGAAAGTTTTTGATGAGGGAAGAAGACCAATCACTTTTTTCTGTGCCGCTCCATGTCCGGCGGTGGTGGATAAAATTGTCGCTGATATTGTTAGCAAGGAGATTCAAACGATGACACGTACAACTCTCGCAATTTGTCTCGCCATCGCCGTCTGCTGCGCTCAGACGACCGTGGGGCTGGCCTCACCTGCCTCGGCCGAAAAAGAACGCTCTACGGCCAATCTGGTGGACGTGAGAGGCCATGTGTGGGTGAACGGCGAGGAAACTATCGCCGGGCAAACCATCTTTTCGGGGAGCGAGATGCAGAGCGACAGAAATTCCGGGGCCGTGGTCAGCCTCGGCGCACGCGGGCGCGCGGAAGTCTTGCCGCAGTCTGAACTCAAATTCGATTTCGGGGCGACGACAATCGCTTGGACGCTCGCACGGGGCGGCATCCGCCTCGCGGCTCCGCAGGGCGTGACCGCCAGCGTCACGACAAGCGAATGCGTCGTCGTCTCCGAGTTGAAAGAGGTCGCCGTGTTCACCGTAAAAACCGGAGCGCACCGCACAGACATCTCGGCGCAGGCCGGGAGCGTGATTATTCAGACGAGTGATAGGACTGTGCGCATCGGCGCGGGCGAGCAGTACACGGTGGGGCAAGGAACGCCGGGGGCGTCACCTGCCGGAAACAGCCTGACGGAGCGCGAAAAGTGGGGCATCGCGCTCGGCATCGGCGGAGCCGTCGCGCTGATTTTAATCATCATCGCTGCACGCGACGACGATGAGGTGATTTTTCAAAGCCCCACGCTTGACATCACCCCGACGCGATAGTAAGGCTCGACGGGCGCGCATCTTGAATGGAATTTCAAGAGCGGGCATTCTTGAAGTTGAAACGCACAGACGTAAGGTTCGCGGTTATGAAATCATCGCGCAGTTTCAATTTCATCAATCCAAATTTCGTCGCGCAGCTTTTCGCTCGCCGGTCGCTTGACCGGAAGTTGCGCCACACGCCGCGCCTGCTTCTCCTCACAACGCTGCTTGTCATTCTCTCTGCGCCGCTGGCGGACGCAGGCGGCGGGCTGCATGCTGCCCCCGCGCAGTCTTCGACGGCGACCTTGAGCGGGATGGTAACGGACGAGGCGGGCGCAGTCATTCCTTCCGTGCAGATTACGGTGCTCAATCTGAGCACGGCTTTGCAGCGCCACGCGACGACGAACGAAGAGGGCTTTTACGCGATTCCGCTGCTGCCGCCCGGTCTCTACGACTTGACGGCTGAGCGCAAGGGTTTTGCGACCGTCGAGATTCCCGGCTTGTCCCTCAACGTCAACGCGCAACTCGCACTGAAAATCAAGCTCAAGGTCGGTGAGATTGGCGAATACGTGACCATCTATGAGAATGTCGCGGGGCTACAGGAATCGGCAGCCGTCGGCGCGACTGTGACGCGTGATTTTGTCGAAAGCCTGCCGCTCAACGGGCGCAGCTTTCAGTCACTCTTCGAGCTTGCGCCCGGCGCGGTTCTGACGAAGACCACTTTCAACGAGCAGGGACAATTCAGCGTCAACGGGCAGCGCGCCAACGCAAATTATTTTATGGTTGACGGCGTCAGCGCCAATATCGGCGTCAGCGCGGGCTTTGCGCCGGGACAGGCGGCGGGCGGCTCTCTGCCCGCGTTGACGACGCTCGGCGGCACGAACAATCTCGTCTCGGTGGATGCGCTACAGGAATTTCGCATTCAGACTTCCACTTATGCGCCGGAGTTCGGTCGCACGCCGGGCGCGCAGGTTTCAATGGTCACGCGTTCCGGCAGCGGCGAGTTTCACGGCTCGGCCTTCGACTACTTTCGTCACGACGCGCTCGACGCCAACGACTTTTTTGCCAATAGTCGCGGCCTGCGGAAAGCTCCGCTCAGACAGAACGATTTCGGCGGCGTGCTCGGCGGGCCTCTCTTGAAAAATGGCCGCGCGTTCTTCTTCTTCTCATACGAAGGCTTGCGCCTGCGCCAACCGCAGGTCGCCATGACGGAAGTGCCCGACGCCGCCGCGCGCAACCTCGCGCCCGCGTCAATTAAGTCATACCTGCGCGCCTTTCCCCTGCCGAACGGCGCAAGTGTCGGCAACGGTTTCGCAGAGTTCGCCGCCACCTACTCAGACCCTTCGAGACTCGACGCGACGAGCCTGCGCTTGGACACGAACATCAACGAAAGAACCGCTCTCTTCGCGCGCTTCAATTTTGCGCCCTCAAAGACGACACAGCGCGGAGGCGTCCAACTTCCGGGCTTCAGCGGCCAGAGCTTGAACACACTGAACCGCACCTCTTTCAACACGCAAACTCTCACCGCAGGGGCTATCGTCGCGCTCAAGCCCGCCGTCACAAACGACCTGCGCTTTAATTGGAGCCGTGCGAGCGGAGCGACAGCACTTGTCTTAGACGATTTCGGCGGCGCAACTCCTCCGCCCGACGCTCTGCTGTTTCCTTCGTTTGCGGCGGCGCGTGATTCGGGTTTTCAATTCATCCTGAGCGGCGGCGCAAACTCGAATCTCGGCGTCGGCAAGGTTGTTGATAATCTACAGAGACAGCTTAACATCGTGGACAACCTCTCGATTGTCAGCGGCGCGAGCCAACTCAAGTTCGGCATTGATTACCGGCGGCTGACGCCCGTCTATAGTCCGCTCAATTACAACCAGTCCGTGATCTTCGGCGACCAGACGACGAGCGGCGTGCTGGCGGCAATCTCGACGGGCAGGGCGTCTCAGGCGCACATCGCCGCCGAAGCCGCGCCGCGCGAGCCACTCTTCACAAACTTCTCCACCTACGTGCAGAACAACTGGCACGCTTCGCCGCGCCTGACCTTCACATACGGAGTGCGCTGGGAACTCAACCCGCCGCCGACCGAGAGAAACGGCAACGCCCCATATACTCTCAGCGGATTGCTACGCGGCACGCCGGGACCCGACTCTGTGACGCATAGCCCGCTTGCGCTCGCGCCCAGAGGGACGCCGCTCTGGCACACCACTTACACGAACTTCGCGCCACGCTTCGGCGGCGCATATCAACTCTCGCCACAACACGGGACGACCCTGCGCGGCGGCCTCGGACTCTTCTACGATCTCGGTAACGGCCAGTCCGGTCAGGGCTTCGGCAGCGTCTTTCCGTTTCGGAATGAGAAGACGCTCTTCGATGTCCGGTTCCCGCTCAGCCGTGCGCAGTCCGAGCCGCCGACGCTCGACCTCAATCCCCCGTTCGGCACGATTTATACTTTTGACCCGCAGCTTAGGATGCCCTACACGCTCCAATGGAACGTCGCGCTCGAACAGGCGCTCGGCTCGCGTCAAGTTATCTCGGCCTCTTATGTCGCCGCCGTCGGGCGCAGGCTTTTGCGCGAGACGGCGCTGCTCGCTTCCGCGCCGGACTTCACGGTGGTGCGTATCGTCACCAACACCGCCACGTCCGACTACCACGCGCTCCAGATACAATTCCAACGCCGCCTCGCGCGCGGTCTGCAAGCCCAGGGCTTCTACGCGTGGTCGCATTCGATTGACGACGATTCGGACGATTCTTCATCCAACTTCTTTCGCGGCATCAGCGTGCGGCAAGATCGCAGCGCATCAAACTTCGACGTGCGCCATTCCTTGACGGCGGCCATCACTTATAACTGGCCGCCGGGGGCGACCAAAGCCGGGACGCTCAAGCGCGCACTGTTTCGGGATTGGTCAATAGATGCCTTCGTCCGTGCGCGCACGGCGACGCCCGTCAATGTCGCCGCGCGCACCGGCCTCATCATCGGAGATTTGGTCGACGTGCAGCGCCCGGATTTGATTGCGGGCGTTCCGCTCTATCTCAAAGATTCAACGAGCGGCGGCGGCAGGCGCATCAACCGCGATGCCTTTAGCGTGCCGCCGGACAGACAAGGAGCACTCGGCAGAAATTCCCTGCGCGGTTTTGGTTTCTCACAAGTTGACGTAGCCCTCCGGCGACGCTTCGCGCTGACCGAAGGGATCGCCCTGCAACTGCGTGCCGAATTCTTCAACCTGCTCAACCATCCGAACTTCGGCGAGCCGGTTAACGATTTGAACAACCGCCTGTTCGGACGCTCCGTGCAGATGCTCGGACGCAGCCTCGGCACGGGCGGCGTCAACGGCGGCCTCAGCCCGCTCTACCAGATCGGCGGCCCACGCTCGATTCAACTGGCTGTCAGGCTACAGTTTTGAGCGTGTTACTTAGACGAATACGGTGATAGCTATAATTCAATAGGCGCGCATCGTTGACGCTCCGGCGCGGAGCAGGGGAGACTCCATGGACAGAGCGTTGTACGATAAAGGTCGAGGGCGGTTAAGAAGTTGCATCAGGCAAACTTTTTAACCGCCCTCGACCTTAATCTTTTCTAGTCGAAGTGTTGTCGGAACAGAGTCGTCAGTATTGCCAGTTGACGTTGACGAAACC